>CAYVVK010000154.1:0-7919 GCA_964454855.1 uncultured Phaeodactylibacter sp.
TGGACATCCCAGCCGAAACTTTTAGCCAGTTTTTCGGTCAGGGTGGTTTTTCCTGCACCGATATTTCCTGCTATGGCTACATGTTTTATCTTTGGCGGCGTATCTTGTTGATCCTGGCTCATAGTACTGGTTCGTTTACCGGCACGAAAATAGGCCCTCGCGGGGAAATTTTTAAACTTTTGCCATTAAACTTTCCATAGTGAGTGTTCTTCTGTTCAACGAGAAAATACTGCCGAACATCTAAAAATGTATTATGAAAATAGACAAGGCCTTAATTTCACGGCTCGAACATCTGGCCCGCCTGGAATTATCTGAAGAGGAAACCGAAAAGCTCATGGGCGACCTGAACAATATTCTTGCTATGGTGGAAAAGCTCCAGGAGCTGGATACCGAAGCAGTGCCTCCGCTGGCCTATATCAATGAGGAGGAGCACCTGATGAGGGAAGATGTCATAAAAGGGCAGGTGAGCCATGAAGAGGCCCTGCGCAATGCGCCCGAGCATGATGCGGCCCATTTCCGGGTGCCTAAAGTGATCGACCTGTAAAAAAGTAAAAACAATCTATGCAAGCCATCATCTCTGTTAAAGACCTCGTGAAGACTTATATTATGGGAACGACAAAAGTGCACGCTCTTCGTGGAGTGAGCGTAGATATCGCTCCCAATGAGTATGTCGCGCTCATGGGGCCCTCCGGTTCCGGAAAGTCCACCCTGATGAACCTGATCGGTTGCCTTGATACTCCTACCAGCGGAGAATACTGGCTCAACGGCACCAACGTCAGCACCATGGATGACAGCGAGCTGGCCGAAGTACGCAACAAAGAGATCGGCTTCGTCTTTCAGACCTTCAACCTCCTTCCGCGCCTTTCGGCCCTCGAGAACGTGGCCCTTCCACTGGTCTATGCCGGAAAATCGAAATCGCAGCGCTATGAGCGGGCCCGGAAAGTACTGGAGGATGTAGGCCTGGGCGACAGGATGGACCACAAGCCCAATGAGCTTTCCGGCGGGCAGCGCCAGCGGGTGGCCATCGCCCGGGCGCTCGTCAACAACCCCTCCATTATCCTGGCCGATGAACCTACCGGCAACCTCGACACCAAGACCTCCATAGAGATCATGGGCGTTTTCGAGAAGATCCAGTCACTGGGCAATACCCTCATCCTCGTCACCCATGAACCCGATATCGCCGAGCATGCCCACCGCATCATCCGCCTGCGCGACGGAGCAGTGGAGAGCGATGTGCTCAATTCCAATGTGGCCACCACCGACGACCCTACCCACCCCTACAGGCAAGGTTGAGAAAAAATTTGGCAACTTCGCCGCCATAGTTTTGTTTCTTAAAAAAAACGAGAACTATGGCCTTTCGCATTTATACCAAATCCGGAGACCAGGGAGAAACCTCCCTTTTCGGAGGCAGGCGGCTGCCCAAAAGCCACGCCCGCATAGAAGCCTATGGCACGGTGGATGAGCTGAATTCCTATATCGGCCTGCTCAGAGACCAGGCGGAGGAGGAAGACATCCGGCAACTGCTCAAATTTATTCAGGACCGCCTGTTCACCCTGGGTTCTAACCTGGCTTCCGACCCCGATAAAAAGATGGCCGTGCCGGACATCCGCGAGTCCGATATCGAGCTGCTGGAAAAGGAGATGGACCGCATGAGCGAGCAACTTTCCGAATTGAAGAACTTCATCCTGCCGGGAGGCCATACTACGGTTTCTTTTTGCCACATCGCCCGCTGTGTGTGCCGCCGGGCGGAACGCCTGGTGGTGGCCCTGTCTCGCGAGGAGAAAGTAGACGGCCTTTTGATCCGCTATCTCAACCGCCTTTCCGATTACCTTTTCATCCTGGCGCGACACTTCAGCCGGGAACTGGGAGTGGAAGAAGTTACCTGGTCGGCCCGTAAAGGCTGAGCCAAATGCTTTGTATTGAAGGCGAATGCCTATATTTGTAAGTATGAGTGCTTGGAGAACGACGATAGAAGGGCTGCCCAACCTGGTAAAATACCTTATGGTAGCCGGGGTTGTAGTCTTTATTACCTTTTTATTTCCCGATAACGTCCAGTTCAAATACGAATTTGACAAAGGGCAGGTGTGGCGTTACGAAGACCTCAAGGCGCCTTTTGACTTTGCCATACGCAAGCCCCAGGAGGAGATAGAGGAAGAGAAGAAAAAGCTTCGGGAAAATTTTTCTCCCTACTACGAGCTCAACCAGGAGATGATCCGGGAGAAACAGCGGTCGCTGGCGGGAGAGTTCGACCAACAACTGGAACTGGTGCGCGGAGAAGGGCAGTTCAAGGATGTGGTCCGCCGGCCGGACGAGTACCTGCAGTTCGGCAAGCGTTTTCTGGGAAACCTCTACCAGCGAGGTGTGCTGAAACTGGCGCCTCCCCATCAGGATAAAGGGCCGGATTTCGTGATCAATGTGGTGCGGGGGAACACTTCCACCCCCCGTACCGTGGGCAATCTGCTGCAACTGGAAGATGCCAAGGAAGTACTGAGCGACTCCCTGCCTTACAGCGAACTGGAAGAGCCGGAATTCCTCTATCCCATTTTGGAAGAACTTATCGTTCCCAACCTCACTTATAATGATACCCTCAGCCAGCAGATACTGGAAGACGAACTCTCACAGCTGGCCCTGTATCGGGGCAGGGTGTCTAAAGGAGAACTTATTGTCACGGAGGGAGCCTACATCACAGATGCCATCTACCAGAAGCTCATTTCCTTCAAACAGCAATATCAGGAGGAGGTGGTCCGGCAGCAATCGCAAATGGGCGTCTTTATCGGCTACCTCTTATTGTCCTCTCTGATCATCGGCGTATTCCTCCTTTATGTCAAATTGTACGCCAAGCCTGTTTTCTCGCGCTTCAACAAGCTGATATTTATCCTGGTATGGCTGGTGGCATATAGCTACCTGGTTTACGGTGTAGAACAAACCAGTTTCCTGAGCACTTACATGATCCCATTCTGCATCGTGCCCATAGTGATCAAGAACTTTTACGACGAGCAGCTCGCTCTTTTTACCCACATCGTAGTGGTGCTGCTGGCCAGCTTCCTGTCCAGCCTGGGCTATGAATTTACTTTTTTGCAGATCCTGGCCGGCATCGTGGTACTGCTCGGCGAAGTGGATACCCGCGACTGGTCGCGTTTCTTCTACTCCATATTTTTCATCTTCCTGGTCTACAGCCTGGGTTACCTCGGCCTGTCTCTCATACAGCAGGGTAATATCGAGGACATCAACTTGCAGATGTTCGCCTGGCTGTTCATCAGCGCTTTCCTCACCCTGCTGGCCTATCCGCTCATTCCGTTGCTGGAGCGCTTCTTCGGCTTTACTTCCGCCATTACGCTGGTGGAACTTTCCGACATGAACCGGCCGCTGCTGCGGGAACTGTCGGTCAAGGCGCCGGGTACCCTGCAGCATTCTCTGCAGGTCGCCAATTTAGGAGAGGAGGCCGCCCGCCGGATCGGCGCCAACAGCCTGCTGGTAAAGGTAGGGGCTTTGTACCACGATATCGGGAAAGTGAAAAATCCGGAATATTTTATTGAGAATCAGAGTGGCAAGAACCCTCACAATGACATCTCCATGCTGGAAAGCGCCAAAATGATCATCAACCATGTGCCGGAAGGCGTGAAGATGGCGAAAAAGGCCCGCCTGCCCGGTGTGCTGATCGATTTCATCAAGACGCACCACGGCACCACCCGCGTGGAATATTTCTACCGGAATTACATCAAAGATAACCCGGACGCGGAAGTGGATGAGAGTAATTTCCGTTATCCCGGCCTCAAACCCAGGACGAAGGAAGAAACGGTGCTCATGATGGCCGACAGCATAGAAGCCGCCTGCAAGAGCCTCAAGGAACCCACGGAGCAGGATCTCATCAACCTGATCGATAAGATCATTACCGGGAAGATCACCCAGGGGCAGTTCGAAGAGTCCAATATGACCTTTGAAGAACTGGAAGAGTGCAAACATGTCTTCAAGCAGCTGATGAAATCCGTCCACCACGTCCGCATCGAGTATCCGGAAGATAAGGCGGAGGCAGAACAGAAGGAAGAAGAGGAGGAAGAGCAGGCTTGAGAAGCTGAAACGCGCCTTAATTTGCTTATTCTGCTTCGATAGCAGGGCGGTGCTGAAGACGCTTTGTTTCGGGCTTCCGGGGCAGATTGTTGAGTATGGCGAAACCCGCCCCGGTGCGGGTATGGGTACGGGTTACATTGTTAAATGGCTACATTGTTTCCGCCCGGGCCATTGCCGCCCAAAAAAAAATTGATCATTTTGGGTGGGCAGTGCTTTTCTGCTGCCGCCTTTCATTGCCATTTTCTTTCGGCCGGGCGGCCTTATGCTCTCCCGCCGGGCCGCCGTAGGGGCAATGCCGGCAGCCACTGCCGCAACAGTAGCCGCGCTTCCGCAGGAAGCGTTCCGTGAGCACCATCAGCCCATCCTCCATGTAGAAGTCTACTCCTTCCTCCAGTTTCGGCATGTTTGCTATACGGCCTTTTGCAGGCGCAGGGCCGGGAAACGGCGTTGCGCCAGTTCATAGGGGCCGAACAGCACACCGGTGAAAAAGAGGTCGCCCAGCAGGGTGTTCCAGAAGAAGGGAATGCCGGCGCCGTAGGCCGTCATCAGGCCAGCCACGGTCTTGGGATACTGCGGGCTGGCCATCCAGGCGCCGAAATTGGTCACCACAAAGAAAAGGACGGAAGCGGCCAGGCTGGCGGCCAGCAGGCTGCTGAGCTTTACGCGGCGGAGCAGCAAAAAGCCCAGGCCGACGATGAGCGCAAAGCTGCCGTATACCCAGAGGTTGCCGTACCAGACGAAACCTTCTCCGTAGAACTCCGGATACATGCGGGCATAGACCAGGTTGTTGAGAAAAAGGTCACTTACCCACATGGCGGCAAAAGGAACGAGGAAGGACAAATATTTTTTGGAAAAATAAGCGGCGCCGAACAGCCCCATAGCACCAATGGGCGTGAAGTTATAGGGGTGAGGCAGCAGGCGGCTCATGGCGGCTGCCAGTACGATCAAAGAGAGAAAGCCAAAGCGGATCTTAATCTTGTTGCTCATAAATTATTTCAGGTTTTATCAGAAGGTAGCCTTGTTAATATCGCAAAAATAAAGCAATTCTGAAAAGGCAAGGCATCTATCATCCACAAATTGTAGTTTGGCGATACATTCCTTAGCTTTGCCCCCTAATAATTATGGTTTTTTGAAAAATCCTGTGTTCCAAAGATAGTGCTTCATGCGAGATCCTTGCTCCTTCCCCTCGCATTGATCCCGCATGAAGCACTGTCCACAGGATTTTTCAAAGAAGAAAAAATCAGCAGCTATGAAGGTAGGTTTTTTTCTCCGGGCGAAAGATATTCTTTTTCTGATACTGGTTCTCCTCCTGGGGGCAGCCTGTGGCAACCAGGGCGACAATAGTTCCCATTCCGCCGGTGCCGCCGGCCAGGACGTACTCACCGTCTATACCTTCCGCCAACTCCCGGGAGAAGATACCCTGTACGCGCGTTTTGAACAGCTCTCCGGCCTGAAGGTAGAAGTGATACAGGAAGAGGCACAGCAGCTTAGCCCCCGGCTGCGTCAGGAAGGTATGGAGTCGCCGGCAGATATCGTCATCTATCCCGAAGTGGCCATGGCGGTAAAGGCCAAGCTGGAGGGCCTGCTGCAGCCCGTCGAGCTCTCGGGTGTTGACCAGTATTATAAGGACGTGTACCGCGATGAGGAGGGCTACTGGATGGGCATCAGCAAGATCATCCCCGCCATTGCCTACAGCACCGAGCGGGCGGACCCGAAGGCGATAGACTCTTTCGTCGACCTGGCCATGCCGCGCTACCGGGGCAAGGTTTTAGTGCCGCCCGCCAGCGACCCATACCTGCAATCCCTGGTAGCTTCTTTTATCCTCCACAACGGAGAAGAAGCGGCCATGGCCTGGGCATCGGCCATGACGGCCAACTTTGCCCGCCCGCCTCAGGGTAACGGCATCGATCAGCTGCGGGGCATCGCTGCCGGCGAAGGGGATGTGGCCATCATCAACGCCAGCGACCTGGGCTACCTGCGCTTCCCGCCTACTTACGAGGAACTGCTGGTAGGGCAGGAGTCGGGCCTGGTCATTCCCCGCAACGGGCAGTTCAACACGCACGTAAACATAGTATGTGCTGCCGTGCCCCGAAGTGCTAATGCCGATTTCGCCCGGCGCTATCTGGAGTATATGGCCTCCAAGCGCGCCCAGGAAGGGTATCCGGCAATGGCCCAGCAAAGCCCGGTGAACGTGATGGTGGCGCCCACCGATTTCGTGATCGAAGAGGTGGGTTCCGTAATGGAAGACGACCTCGACCTGGGGCTGCTGGGGCTCTACAACCAGAAAGCCGCAGACATTCTTCAGGCCGTGGGCTGGGGCCAGGCGGCTGCCGGACAGTAACAATGGAACAATATAACCATTTATCAATCGAACCGGAACCCCGGGAAAATGGCTTCTGGCGGCTCGAATTCAAAACAGAATGAGTTTTCCGGGCACTTATTTTCCATATCAAAACATCACCAATGAGCTTCTTTAAAGCAGCCCAAAGGGGCGACAATGCTTTCTCCAAGTATGTCCTCACCATCATCGGTGTGATCCTGGCTTCCCTGATCGGGCAGATCCCCCTGGGGATACTGGTGGCTTCGGCGGCCAGCCAAAATGGGGTCAGCACCGAACGCATGGAGGAGTTTCAGCAAAGCCTGGACTTTTCCAAACTTGGGCTGGACCCCAACCTCGTACTGCCCCTCATGCTGCTGCCTTTTGCTGTGGCGCTCGGCGCTTTTCTGCTGCTGGTGCGGCATTTGCACCACAAACGCCTTTCAGATGTGTTCACCGGCCGGGAGCGCATCGACTGGGGGCGGGTGGCCTATGGCTTCGGCTTCTGGTTTTTGCTCACTCTGCTGATGGAGGTCGTGATGTACGCCATGGAGCCGGAACAGTACGTTTTTCAGCTGGACTGGAAGAGCTTCCTTCCCCTGGTGATCATCGCCGTACTGATGTTCCCGCTGCAAACCACTTTTGAAGAGGTGATCTTCCGCGGCTACCTCATGCAGGGGTTCGGCCTGCTGGCCAAAAACCGCTTATTGCCGCTGATCCTTACCTCCGCCATTTTCGGCGGCATCCACTTCGCCAATCCCGAAGTGCAGGAATTCGGCGCCGGCCTCATGATGGCCTACTACATCGGCTTCGGCCTGCTGATGGGCGTCTGTACGCTGATGGACGACGGAATAGAACTGGCCATGGGCTTACACGCCGCAACCAATATTTACGGGGCTGCCATCGTTAGTTTCGCGGGCTCGGTGCTTCAAACACCCACTATTTTCCGGGTACAGGAGCTCGATGCCGGCCTCATGCTGCTGGTTGCGCTCTTCGCCGGCGGGCTTTTTATCCTGTTCGCCGCCCGCCGCTATAACTGGACGGACTGGAGCAAGCTGTACCGCCCGATCGAACCTGGCGGAATGAATGATGTTTGAAAAAACAACTTCAACATTTACCCACCTAAAACCCAAAAGACATTGACCACTAAATTTAACTAAGAATGAAGATTTGGACTCTTTTGATCGTATCCGCCCTGGCCACCGGCCTTTTTGCTCAGCCCGACCGTTGGCAGCAGCGGGCGGAATACGAAATGGTGATCGACTTTAACGTCAGGAACCACCAGTTTGCGGGAACACAGAAGCTTACTTACTACAACAACTCGCCCGACACGCTCAACCGCGTTTTCTACCACCTGTATTTCAACGCTTTCCAGCCCAACAGCATGATGGACGTGCGCTCGCGCACCATCGCCGACCCCGACCCGCGCGTGGGCGCCCGCATCGAGCAGCTGAACGAAGAGGAGATCGGCTACCACAAGATCAATACGCTGACGAAAGACGGCCAGCCAACAGATTACGAAGTGGTGGGCACC
>CAYVVK010000154.1:7929-9486 GCA_964454855.1 uncultured Phaeodactylibacter sp.
CCTGGAAGTGGATCTGCCTACGCCCATCCTGCCCAACAGCTCGGCGGTGTTCGAAATGGAATTCGAATCTCAGGTGCCGGTGCAGATCCGCCGCTCCGGCCGCGATAATGCCGAAGGCATCGCCTACTCCATGGCGCAGTGGTACCCCAAAATGGCGGAGTACGATTACCAGGGCTGGCACGCCAACCCCTATGTAGGCCGCGAGTTCCACGGCGTTTGGAGCGGCTTTGACGTGACCATCAATATCGACAGCCGCTATATCGTAGGCGCCACCGGCTACCTCCAGAATCCCGAGGCCATCGGCTACGGCTACCTGCCGGAAAGGGAGGAGCCCCGCCGGAAAGGCCGGGAGCTGAGCTATCATTTCATAGCACCCAAGGTACACGACTTCGTTTGGGCCGCCGACCCCGACTACTCCCACGATACCTACACCCGGGAAAACGGCATGGTGATGCACTTTTTCTACCAGAAGAACGAAAATACGGAAGATGCCTGGTCGAAGTTGCCGGAAATCATGGATGCGGCCTTCGATTACATCAACGAAAACTTTGGAGAATACCCCTACGATCAGTACTCCTTCATTCAGGGGGGCGACGGCGGCATGGAATACCCCATGGCCACCCTCATCACCGGGCACCGCAGCCTGGGCAGCCTGGTGGGTGTATCGATACATGAATTGATGCACAGCTGGTATCAGATGGTGCTTGGCACCAATGAGAGCCTCTACGCCTGGATGGACGAAGGCTTCACCGAATGGGCCGAGGAAAAAGTGAAGAACCACCTCAGAGCAGAAGGGCTATTGCCGGGGCAGGTGGTGGAAAACCCTCACGCCAGAGCGTATGTCGGTTACATCAACTTCGCGCAGAGTGGGCTGGAAGAACCGCTGATCACCCATTCCGACCATTTTCTGACCAACTCGGCCTACGGCGTAGCGGCCTATGTAAAGGGCGCCGTCTTTCTCGCCCAGCTGGAGCATATCATCGGCGAAGAAGCTGTTGGCCGCGGCATGCGGCGCTACTTCAACACCTGGAAGTTTAAGCACCCCAATTCCAACGACTTCATCCGCATCATGGAAAAGGAATCCGGCCTGGAGCTGGACTGGTACCGCGAGTACTGGGTAAATACCACCCATACCATCGACTATGGCGTGCGGTCCGTCAAAGCAGATGAAGAGGAAAAAGGCGCCACCACCATCACCCTGGAGAAGGTTGGCGTCATGCCCATGCCTCTGGACGTGGTGGTTACCTATACCGACGGCAGCCAAAAGCTCTTTAATATTCCCCTGCGCATCATGCGCGGCCACAAACCGCTGGATGATCTCGGCATGGAAGCCCAGTTGCTCAAAGACTGGCCCTGGACGCACCCCACCTACGAGTTCACCCTGGATGTGCCCATCGAGCAGATCGAAGAGGTGGCCGTCGACCCCATGCGCGGCACGGCCGATGTGGATAGGGAGAATAATGTGATCAGGCTGGATAAAGGCGTGCCGGTGAAGAAGTAAAAAAGGTAAAAGGTAAAACCGCGAAAGGTAAAAGGTAAAACCGCGAAAGGTAAAAG
>CAYVVK010000154.1:9586-11314 GCA_964454855.1 uncultured Phaeodactylibacter sp.
AAAGGTAAAACCGCGAAAGGTAAAAGGTAAAACCGCGAAAGGTAAAAGGTAAAACCGCGAAAGGTAAAAGGTAAAACTGCGAAAGGTAAAAGGTAAAACTGCGAAAGGTAAAAGGTAAAATGCAGAGCCGGGCAGCCAAGCACTCGATAGAACAATGCCTGAGCCCCCCTTTTACCTTTTACCTTTTCTAAGTTTACCTTTTACCTTAATTTACTTTTACTCATCCAAAATTTTCTCACCAATAAAACCTCCATGCTAAAAAAAGAACTCAACGACATCCCGGCCTTCACCGCCGGCGACGACACCCTCATCCGCGAAGTGCTCCACCCGAAGAACGACGGCCTGCCGCTGAACTACAGCCTCGCCTATGCGACGCTCGAGCCCGGGCAGGCGTCCCTGCCGCACATTCTGCACAAAAGCTCAGAAGTGTACATCATCCGGAAGGGTAGGGGCAGGGCCTTTATCGGCGGAGAATCCGCGAAGCTGGAACCCGGCCAGCTGGCCTTCATTCCGGCGGGCGTGGAGCAGTATATCGAGAATATCGGGGAGGGGCCGCTGGAGTTTTGGTGTATCGTCTCGCCGCCCTGGAGTGGGGAGGATGAGGTTGTGTTGAAGTGAAGCGCCATATTGGCCTTGAGGTGGCGCTTCATGCCGCCAGTTCAGCTATGATAATAACGGCAACCTCACCGCCGACCCTTCCCGGGGCATCACCAGCGTAACCTACAACCACCTCAACCTGCCCACACAGATCAGCGTCTCCAACGGCAGCACCGCCGACACCCTCACTTTTGTGTACGATGCTGACGGCAACCTCCTGAAACGGACGATGGCCCAAACCGCCCCTTCTTCCGCCACGGTAGTGACGGACTATATCAACGGCATCGAGTATAAAAACGGCAGCCTGGAGTCCATCTACCACGAAGAGGGCCGCTATGTCAAGCAGGGCAGCACCTGGCGGCACGAATACGTTTTAAAAGACCACCTGGGCAATAGCCGCCTCTTTTTCAGCGATAAGAATAACAACGGGTTCATTGAAATATCGGAGGTTACCCAAGAGCAGCATTACTATCCCTTTGGCATGGCGATGGAAGGCAACTGGTACGCCAGCACGGCTCCCGAATCGGCCTACCGCTACAATGGCATGGAGCAAACGCCGGAGCTGGGGTTGGGGGTATACATTGCCTCCTACCCATTTTTTCCCTAACTTGTAGCCTACACCTAAAGCGCCATGAAGAGATCAAAAAAGCCGAAGGACACCGGCTATTAACGGAAATGATCGAAATAAAAAACATATCAGACAAGGAAGGGCTTTCAGGATACTATCTTTTCAGCAGAAATGGCGCAGAGGAACTGAACCACCTTGAAGATATTTCGATCATACGCCTGAGAGTCAAAGAGGATGGATTCAATACTATAGTAAATGAAGAAATAGAGTTCGAAAAACTTATGGAAGCTTCTCTAAAGCTCCTTTTTTCCTCGCACGATCTGTATGCGCTTTATCTTGAACAAAGCCCGGCTTTAAAAAGAAAACTCCGTACCCATGCCGGTATGTTCTACCACCTTAGAAAGCAGTATGGAGACGAGCCCTTCACTGAACAGGAAATGGATCTACCCAACAACAAGTCTCTTTTCATCGGGCAAATCAAAGTTGAATCCACTTTCTTGTCTTTGTTTTTGGATAAGTTGCTTATTAACGGCCTGTATGTCATCCAGCGAAAGTCTTGCGCG
>CAYVVK010000155.1:0-497 GCA_964454855.1 uncultured Phaeodactylibacter sp.
TACACGTTTTTTGAGCAAAGTACTTTATATGAAGAGCTTGTTAAGACCAAAAATATGGCTGAAAGACCGGAAAACGACGATGCACTAAGCTGGAAAGACCTGCAAAACCACGCCCTTTGGTGGGTGCGCCTGGCCCACCGCAGCGCTACATTCTGCCTGACTGTACTGAAAAAGCGCCCGGTAATGAGCTTCGGCAGCATGAGCGTGGGCGCATTGCTCCTTCTGGGCTATCTGTATACCAACGCCCAATTGTATGAGATGAGCACCACCTTTGCCTACGGCGACCTGCACCCGAAAATATTCGGCGACATGGTGTCCAAACTGAACGGCCTGCTGCAAACCGGCCGCACGGACAGGGTAGCTGAGCTCATGCAACTCAATGAAGCCCAGATAGAAAAGATCCAGCGGGTAAAAGTTTCCGACATTCAGGGCAAATCCCTGGAGGACAATTACACCCTCGGCAAAGAACCCATGATTGTAACCCTCACGCTCACAAA
>CAYVVK010000155.1:507-11298 GCA_964454855.1 uncultured Phaeodactylibacter sp.
CTATTGCGGAAGACAGCCTGCGGCGGGCCATCACCGGCTACTTCAACAGCAACCCCTTCACCGCCGACCGGCTGAGCCTCAAGCAGCGCCTGCTGATGGAAGAACTGGAGTACGTGAAGCGCAAGCTCAAAACGACGGATTCCATACTCAGCAAGCTCTACACCGACAACCCACAGGGCATGCCTGACGACCGGCGGATCACCATAGAAAACTCGGAAGGCAAGAACGCCTACGAACTGCTTAGCTTTTCGAGGGAGCTGGTGCAGCGCAAGAAAGACATCGAGAACAGCCTGGCCCTGCCGGAAAATGTCATCGCCATTGACAATTTCATCCTGTTGCCCAAAGCCCGGTTCACCGTGGGTTCTGCCCTAAAGTACGGCGGCATGGGGGCATTCCTGGGCTTTCTCTTCGCTTTGGCCATCGTTTTCTGGCGGGAGCAGCTGCGCCCCCTGGTGGAGGAGGAAGCCTGAGTTATGAGCATCAACAGATCATGGATCCGCGATATGGCCTACGTCCTGTTCGCCTACCGGCAGGCCTTCGCCAATTTCTTTTCCCTGGGCCTGCTGCGCGCCACCGATGCCCTGGTGCAGTTGTTTCTCATTCCCGTGATCATCAGCCGGGTGGGGATCGGGAATTTCGGGATCATCGCCTTTGTTCAGGTATTCCTCAACTACGGAAAAACCATCATCGACTACGGCTTCAACATCAGTGGAGTGCGGCAGCTGGCACTCGCCGGAGAGGATAAAGAGCGGTTGTCTGCCATATTCAGCCAGATCCTTTTCTCCCGTGCGTTGATCGCCTTGCTCGTCATGGCCGGCCTGTTCGTTTTGGTACTGGCCGTTCCCCATCTCAGACAAAACGCCAGTGTATTCTTCTGGGGTTTCCTTCTGCTCTCCGGCCATGTACTGTTTACCGACTGGCTGTTCATCGGCCTGCAACAGGCGCGTTTTATTGCCGCGATCAACCTGGCCACCAAACTGCTCTACGCCCTGCTGGTCCTCTTGTTCATCCGTCAGCCCGCCGATCACCCCTACGTGCTGGCACTGCTGGGGATCTCGGGAATAGGGGTGGGTGCAGCCGCGCTCTTTTTCATCCGCCGGAGGCTAGGGCTCTGGTTGCAGCGGCCGCATTGGGCGGCCATCCGGCAATACCTGCGGAGCGATTTCCAATTGCTGCTCACCAACCTCTCTATCGAGTTTAATTCCTCTTACGGCATCCTGGTGCTCAATATTTTGACTTCCAATGCACTGACCGGCTACTTCAGCGTCATGCAAAAGCTGGTGCAGCCCCTGCGCTTCCTGCTGGCCATATTCTCACAGGCCATCTTTCCGCTTGTCTGCGAGCGCACGCGCCACGGCCTGCACAGTGTGTTGTCCTTTCTGCGCGCTTCCTTCGGCTTTTTCCTGCCCTTCGCTCTGGGAGCCATTGCCCTGATGTATGTATTTGCCGGCCCGCTGTTTCGGTTCTTCGCCGGCAGCCTGAATGAATCATTATTGTTCAACTTCCGCTTATACCTGGCCGTACCCCTCGTCGTTTTATTCAATATTCCCGCGTATCAGCTACTTTTGGCATACGAAAGAAAAAGGAGCTATACGAGCGTATATCTGGCAGGGCTGATGGCCAACATCTTTCTTGCCTATGCCCTCACCCGATGGTACGGGCTGACAGGCGCGGTGCTTTCCGTTATCCTCGTAGAGTGCCTTATTACCACGGGGCTCTATCTGGCGGCTGCTTTGAAAATCAAGAACTAAAAACCTATGGATGCTGTGAGCGTGCTGATCCTTAATTATATGTCTTATAGGGAGACTCTGGGCTACATTGCCAACCTGAAGCAACAAAAAGGCATTCAGCTGTCCATACTGGTGGTTGACAACCATTCCCCCAATGAATCTTTCGAAGCCCTCCGGCGGCACTTTCGGAACGACGAGCAGGTTTCAGTGATC
This sequence comes from uncultured Phaeodactylibacter sp., assembly GCA_964454855.1. Lineage (GTDB taxonomy): Bacteria > Bacteroidota > Bacteroidia > Chitinophagales > Saprospiraceae > CAYVVK01. The sequence goes on from CAYVVK010000155.1 coordinate 2,451, forward strand.
CAAAGTGGTTTCAATGGCGGCTATGCCTATGGCAACAATTTCGGCCTGCGATACCTGCAGAGAACTAATCCGGATTTCATCCTCATTTCCAACAACGACATTTATCTGGATGACCTCCGGCTGATAGCGGATATGGTAAAGGAATACAGGCAGCTGCCCAACATTGCCTTTCTGGCGCCTTCCATGTATGTGGGAGGAAAAGAAGACCAGAAGCACCAGGCATGGAAGTTGCCCCGGCTCAGAGATAGCCTCATCGCCTCTCTGCGCATCACCTATGCCCTGGCCGAAAGGCTGCAGTGGGCCAACCGGTACTACTTTTCTGAAAAAGACAAAAACACCCGGCCCGTAGACTGCCTGTCCGGATCCTTTTTCATCGGCGCCGGGCCCGTTTTTTATCATTTGGGCATGTTTGATGAAAACACTTTTCTTTATATGGAAGAGGCCATCATCGGGCATAAGGTAAAGGAACACAGCCTGCAAAACTATCTGATGCGGGGCCGCCGCTTTCGCCATGCCCACGGGAAGACCTCCCGAAGCCTGCACTCACAGGCGCAGCTGCAATGGCAGTGGTTGCGCAGCGCCATCTATTACCACAGGCATTATCAGGGAGCCTCTGTGGCCGCAGTGAGCTTACTGCTTGCCTTCTACCCTTTCTGGGTGGTGGAAACTTTGCTCCTGCGGTTCTTCCGCCGCTTACAATTTGCTACCTTCAGGCATGATACACCTTAAACTCTTTGCGATTGCCGCTGTAGCCTTCCTCTCGCTCGACCTGCTGTGGCTGGGCGTGCTCGCCCGTGATCACTACCGCCACCACCTGGGCAGCCTCATGCGGGAGCAAACGGACTGGGTGGCCGCCCTGCTGTTCTACATCATTTTTCTGGCGGGGCTGGTCTTCTTTGTCGTCAAACCCTCCCTGGACAGCAACGGCTGGGACGTGCTGCTGCGCGGCGCCTTCTTCGGCCTGGTCACTTACTCCACCTACGACCTGGTGAACCGCGCCGTCATCGTCAACTTTTCCTGGACGATCGTCATTACAGACATCCTCTGGGGGGTATTCCTCTGTGCTGTGGTCAGCTGGCTGAGCTGGTACTTTGGCTCCTGACCAGCAATTTGCGGAGTGACCATAGCCCAAACAGCGGCCCGGGAAGCAGGAACAAGAACAGGTATTCATTGGGTAAATAGAAGCGCAGGCTGCTCAACAGCTGTATGCTGCCGATGGTAATGGCAAAGCCAATGGAGTTCACTATGGTAAGTGCAGTCCCGATGAAGTGCTTTGGCGCCGTTTGCGCTACTACGGTGGAGAACTGCGGCGAATCGCCTACTACCGCGAAGCCCCAGATCAGCAGAAACGGCAGGAAGGCCCAGAGCGGCAATACAAACAGCAGGGGCGACCACAGGCAGCAGGCCCCTGATGTCGCGATCATCCAGTAAGCCACGCGGGCGCTGCTCTTTCGCAGGGAAATGTAGCCCCCTACTATGCAACCCAGGCCACCGATGCCGATAATGAGAAATGACCACAGCGATACCGGCAGGCTGGTTTCATGTACAAGGTTATAAGCGGTGAGGATCACCGGCACAAATGCCCAGAAAGCATAAAGCTCCCACATATGCCCGAAGTACCCGAAGGCGGCATGGCGAAAATCATCAAATCTGAAGATCCGCGGAATGGCGTCCCACTCGAACTTCTGGCTCGGCCGGCGGTAAGGGCCGTCGGGCACGAAGAGGTACAGCAACAAGCCGCCCAGCGCAGCTACCAGAGACGTGGCCCAAAGCACCGCCTTCCAGGGCAGGCCCTGGGTGTATTCCTTCAAAAGATGGGGAAATGCCGTACCCACTACCAGAGCGCCTACCAGATACCCGAGTGCCCTGCCCAGCCCCCGCTCGTACCAGTCGGAAGAGATCTTCATTCCCACCGGATAAATGCCCGCCAGAAAAAAGCCGGTGAGGAAGCGCAGGGCCAGAAGCACCACCAGGCCATCAGCAAAAAGCGCTACCGCCAGGTTGAAAAAGGCGCCTGCCAATGCCGAAAGCAGAAATACCAGGGAAGGCGAAAAGCGGTCGGCTACGGACAAAAAGGCGAACACGAAAGTACCGGCGATGAACCCCAGCTGCACCGCCGAAGTGATGTCTCCCAGGGTACCCGGCCCAAGTGCCAGTGCTTCCTGCAGGTCCGTCACCACGGCATTGCCGGCAAACCAAAGTGAGGTGCCGGCAAACTGGGCGAATACGATGAGCGGAAGAATATGAGTTGGAGGCGCCTGCTTTTCAGCCATTTTTCGAATATTAATGAAATAATCTATATGCCTTTAATTCTGACAGGGTAACAAACCCGGGTTTTACCGCAAAATTCAGTAGCGAATATAGGCAACCTTTCTTTTTTCCTTCCCCGCTTCGGGCAAGCGTTCACAGGCATCAGTGCGGGATAGCTGTTTTGCCGGCCGGCAAAACTTAAATGAGTGTGCATTTTTTTTCCAAACCCTAATACGGTAAAGATGCCAGAACCCTCTCGCCGCTGTGAGGGTTCTGGCTTTATGTACCTGCTCCCCTGCCCTTCCGCGCACACTCCCCCTTCCATAAAATTTTATTCTAAAAAAGAGCGGATTCCTGTTTTTTTGTATTAAATTAATGCACCAATTCAACTATAACCAAGCTGTTTTCCTAACATTATTCTAAACACAGACCGTATGAACCAGTACCCATCCGTGACCAAATTTATGGCCACCAAACTCATCACCTTTACTCCCGAAACGGATATCCGCGTGGCCATAGATACCATTCTGAAAAAGAAGATCTCCGGGGCGCCTGTACTCGATGCCAAGAAAAAATTAGTTGGTATGCTTTCGGAAGTGGACTGCCTGAGAATATTGTTAGAAGGCGATTATAACAAAGAACCGACGAGAATGCTTACCGTGGCCGATTACATGTCCTCCTCGGTTAAAACCATCAGTTCCGATAAAACCATACTCGACGCCGCCTACGAATTCGTCAACTCCGGCTACAAACGCCTGCCGGTGACCGAAGACGGCGAACTGATAGGCCAGATCAGCCGGGTAGACATTCTTGCCGCCATTCAGAAGATGAAACCCTTCATCAAGCACGTCCCCGATTCCTGGAGAGGGCGCGAACCGGTTATGCCCAACCATAAGAAGAGCCGCCATTCCGGGAATGCGTGAGCACAGGAGGCAGCTTTCAGTGGGCAGCAGGCTTAAAGCAACTTCAGGTAGGCAGATTCCAGCCGATGCCTCAGCCTGTCCTTTGTTTGCTCATCCACAAAGGCTGCTTCCAGGGCCCGTAAGTTGCAGGCCAGAAAGTGGCGGGCGCTCCAGCCAAAAGCAGCGGCCAGTTTATTGTATTCTTCCGTCAGGGCCACATTGGAAATGGTGCGCCCATCGGTATTGATGCCGACCGACAAGCCTTCCTGGTAGAGCCGGTCTACGGGATGCGAGGCTATTTCCTCGTACATATTCGTCTTCAGGTTACTGCTGGGGCACACTTCCAGATGGATCTGCAGTTTCTTGAGGTGAGCGAGAAGGCGGGGGTCTTCAATACTTCTGACGCCGTGCCCTATGCGGTCGGGAGAAAGGCTTTCCAGGGTTTCCCATACGCTCTTTGGCCCTCTGGCCTCCCCGGCATGGGCCGTGCAGGCGATGCCGTGCCGGCGGGCATAGCTGAAGGCTGCCCGGTGGGCGTCTAGCGGATAGCCGGCCTCGTCGCCGGCAATGTCAAACCCTGCTACGTACTGGCCGATGAACTGCCTGGCCAGCTGCACCGTTTGCAGGCTTTCCCCTTCACTGAAATGGCGAAGGGTACACAGGATGAGCCGTGCTTCTACGCCAGTGCGCTCGACGCCCTTCCCTATTGCCCGGCAAACCGCCGCCACGGCCTCTTCCGGCTTCAGCCCTTTTCGGGTATGAAGCAAAGGGGCAAAGCGCAATTCGGCGTAAATGGCCGCATCGGCCTGCAATTGTTCGAAGACATCCAGCGTTGCCCCTTCCAGCTGATCCTCAGTTTGCATCAGGCGGACGCCCCGTTCCGCCAGCCTCAGGTACTCCTGAAGGTTAGCACATCGGACGGGCCCGACAAAATCGCGTTGATACTGCTCCGGGCTAATGGAAGGGTCTATCCCGGATACGAATTTATAGCTCAACGAACAGTCGATATGAAGATGTAACTCTATTTTAGGGGCCGTTTTCCAATTCATGCCGCAAATTAGGAATATTCTCGGTTAACCCAAGTTGCGGCCCGGATTAGGCTACTCAGGCAGACTCTTCGGTGGGTTCCTTTTCTTCGCTTTCGTCCTCCCGGCCGGCTTCCTTCCCCCGGCGGGAAAAGGCTACTACGCCGATCCAGATGGGAATGATGATTAGGACGGCCACCATGAAAATGAAGGCGGCCTTGGCTTCGAATAGGTCGAGAAGATACATGGGCAGTGCATTTAATGGTTACAGGGTAGTAAAAAGGACGTTCTTTTTCTGTTCCAATGATAAGCGGATGCCGCCTGCCGGGGAATGACATTTATCAGCGCAGGACGCTGATAAATGTCAGATGCCAAAAATGCAGCAATCTGCCCCCGGGCGAATAAAAGCAAGGCAGTTTGAATTCCGTTTACGAAACAGATTAAGTAAACCAAAACCGTCCACCGGCTGCTTACTTCTTCCGAGCTGCTTTCACACGGTTGAGGAACAGGCGGGCCGTGCCCACATCCACATCCTGGATCTCATAGGTATTGCCGTCCTCCATCTTGATGATGCGCTCCTTGCTTTTCATTTCTGCCAGTTCTTCCATGAAGGAGGGGTTATTAGAGGCCACGCTCAGTATTCCCTGCTTGAAGCCAAAGAAATAGAACAGTTCACTGGGTGATTTGAGGTATATATAAAGGCGGTCGTCATCATTGGACGGCATCTTGAATTCCAGATGGCATTCCAGCATCTTATTCAGCGGGCTGCCGTTGATGCTCACCAGTCCGATCTTATCTTCCATGGACACGAAAGACTGGTATTCGGCATCCCACTTCATGGGCACTTTGCTGAACAGGAAGGTGTAAGGATTGATCTTTGAAGAGACGTTAAGAATGCCGGTGCCCAGGCTGGAGATCGCTTCATCCGCCTCCTTGCCGGCGGGAAAGAGATTGGCGATGGCCTTGCGGTAAAAATCCAGCTCTGTGAGGTAAACCACCGGCGAGGCATCAAAGCTCATGGACTGAATGTCCGTCAGGATGATCTTGAGAAACCGCTCGGGCAGGATCAGCTTGATGCCGGCCATGAATTCCGCATCCAGCTCATATCGTTGCTCGGGCATGGGAAGTGGCGCCGTAAGGTCCATGGTATCCGAGATGATCATGCTGCCGTCCACAGGTTCGGGAACTTCCACGAATTCCGAACGGGCGAAGCCGGAAGCGTCGATCTTGATGTAATTGAGCCCGGAGCCCAGGTTGAAGCGGCCTTCTCCTTCCAGTTTTCCGGTGCCGTTGCGGAAGATCAGCTGGTTGCCCCGCATGTTGTTATCGATGACCTTAAGCGAGTCCCCAAAGATGAAAAAGTCCTTCTCTTCATTATACTTAAAGACCCCTTTTACAGGGAGTATGGGCCGGTCTTTGCGCATGAACAGAGGCATCATCACCCGCGGGTAGATCTCCGCCGTCTCCCGGCTGAGGAAAAAGCCGGTGGCCAGAGGCTCGCCGTCGTAGTTCTTGGGCTCATCAAAACTAATGGCCAGGTCTTTCTTATCTGCCTTGCTCTTTACGGAGAACCAGTAACGATGGGGCAATTTTTCGGATTCCAGGCGGGCGAAGCCGTCGAAGGCCAGGTTTTTGGATTCAGATTCCAGGCTGATGGTTCCCCTGAATTCCGTTTTGTTGTCGATATAGAAGTTCTCTTCGGGGGTGACCTCGCCGGTGGCCCGCGTCAGTACGCGCCTTTCGCTGTAGGCGCCTTTACCGGTGGGCTGGCCCACGATATTGGCGAACTCGATCTCCTGCTGCTTATCCCCGATATTGTATTCATAGAAGCCCGAAGCGCGGTATTTGCGCTTGCCCAGAATATCTACGGTGGCCCGGTTGATGACGTGGTACTGGTTGAGGGTATCGGCCACGATCCTGGCGTTCTCCAGAGTAGCAATGACGCCGCCGCGGCCGATCTCGAGGTAACCGCTGTCCGGGTAAACGAATGCGTCGGCGGCGATGACATGCGGCACGCCATTCACCTGCAGCTCGTCGGTCTTAAGGTCGTAGAAAGCTTCCCCTCCCTCGAAGAAGAGGGAGTCCTGGTCGGGATGTATGGAAACGAACTGCCCGGGCTTGGTGGGGTCGGATTTGAAGGTGATGTGCTCCTCGGCCATATCCCAGGTGAATTCGTTCATCGAGGTTTTGTACTGCACGGCCGGCAGTATGGTTTCCAGGAATTCGTCATTGGCCTTAAAAGTGGCGATCTCTTCCTCAAAATCCACATCGCTCTTAACATTTTCCGTTTCCAGGGCGATATCTTTGAGGTCCAGCGTTTTAATTTTCACATCGGTGGTGTCGGCCGTGGAAGAGAAGGCGCCGAAGGAGAACAGCTTCGATTTCATAGTGGCCTTCTCCCAGTCGAATACGCCATCGCCTTTCAGGCCGCCGGGGGTGAGGATGAGGGTGCCGTCCAGCGTATGCACCCCTTCCGGAAACAAGGCGAAAGGAGCTTCTTCGGAACGGATGTACATACTGTCTTTGTAGGGCCGCCAGTCGATCTTCACGTCAAAGCCCTGCGCCCGGGGCACTTCGAGCTCCTCGTCACGATCTTCCTGCAGGTCGAAGCGCTCGGCACTGGCCAGCATCTGCTTGGGCATGAAGATGATGTCTTCGGAATTGATGGAAGCACCGAGATACTTGACGTTCCCCTGCCCGAGCAGGCCCTTGTTGCTGAGGCTGATCTGCCCGTCGTAACTGCCTTTTTCCTGATAGGCGGGATAGCCTTCTCCTTTAGTACGTGTTATAAAACCCAGCGACTGGTCTTCCTGCAGAGATACCGTTTCTTCAAAATCCGGGAAAATATTAGCCGAGATCATGGTGCCTTCGAACTGTATGTCTTCCTTGGTGAAGTAGTCCAGGTGGTTGAAGCTGAAGGGGTCCAGTTGGAAGTAGAAAGAATCGCGCCTGTACACTCCATCCTGCGTGTTCTTGTAATCGTAGAACACGAAGGATTTGTCCTTACTCTGCAGAGAGGGAAACATCGGGATATCGTCCTGCCCCGATTTATTGGAAGGGGCATCGATCAGCAGTACGCCGGTGAGGTGTTCGATCCGGGAGCCGATAGACAGGGCCTCAGGTTGCCCGTTGTTCATTTTCCCGGTAGGAATGAAGAGGTCGAAAAAGCGGATTGAATCGAGGTCGAGCTGAAATTTATCATACTTAAAGTGAAAATCCTTTCCCTCCAGAGAGGTGAATCCGGCAAAGGCCTTGCCCTCGAAGTCGATATTGCGGCCTTCCAGCATCATCAGGCGGTTGCCGTGGGGGATCATGGCCACCTTTTGTTTTTCGCTGAACTCCACATACTCAACCCCGCGAATGTCGATACTGTTATTGCGCAGGTTCATGATGGCGTTGGTGCTGTCCGTATTAGACTTGATCTTCAGCACGTCGTAATCGGTCTTTTTGCGGTGGGCGTCGGCGTAGAGAAAGACCTTATCTTTAAGTTCCACCATTTCTTCATCGCTGGAGTAGTTGATGAAGCCCCGCGCCACCATGTCATACAGCAAGCTCTTGATGTTTTCCACAGAAAAGCGGGGGTTGAGGCCTTTGGCAATATCGTCGGCGGGTAAGAAGCGGGTGCCCTGTTTGTCGCTGAGCACCTTCATGATGGCAATAGGGTTTACCGTAGCAATATTCTGCAGCTGCTGGTAGTCCTTATCCATAAAATAATTGAAGGATTCGAATTCCACGACCGGCTTGCGCTGAATGGGTATCTTTTTCCGGCCGATGGCCAGGGAGTCCTGGTCGAGGTAGGCGATGATGTTATCCGCGTGAATATTGACCTTATGCAGGGAGCTGAAAAAGGGGTTGCGGTCACTGGCCCGGTCGCCGCGGGTAAGGGCCATTTCCCGTTTGGGGATCTCAAAGCGCACGTTGATGGAGGGATGGTAGATGGAGTCATTGCCAAAAGACAGCACCCCTTCCACCCCCTGCCCGGCGATCATTTCCTCGCGCCGGATGGTGAACAATTCCGAGGCGCCCCGGAAAGCGGCCTTGCTGTTATTATCCACAATATTGATCTGCGCCTGTTTTTCCTTAGTCCCGAAACCGTATACCGTATTTCCATTCAGCCGGAACCCCCCTACATAGCTGATGCCCTCGCCGATGTTTTTGATCTCCAGCATTTTTTCGTTGGACTCGAAGCGTGGGAAAGAACCTTCAGTGGCATCGTTGCTGGCCACCAGTTTATCGCTGAAGCTTCCCTCGATGGCCCGGTTGCCGAAAAATACCGGGTAGTGCATTTTTGCCTGCTTCACCTCGTAAAGGCTTTTGATGGCCTCAAACTCGTATTCTCCCAGTTCGGCATAAACATCCGGGCCCAGGCCGTGGCGTTCCCAGGTCACTTTCCCGCCCTTGCCCTTCCAGGTGCGTTCGGTAGGCAGGAACTGGCCGGAAGTGCCGTAGATAAAGATAGAATCCTGCCGGCGCTGGGCCATGAGGTCCAGCTTTTCAAAGGCGATCACCGGCTGGCCGTCCTGGTATTTGAAGTTGTAGTCGTTTGTAAGGGCGTACCAGGATGTCCCTCCGGAATCGGAATAGCGCAGGGCATTGCGTTCAAAGAACAACATGGAGAACTCCACGAACTGGTCGAAGGGGCGCAGGTGGCGGTTTTCTATATTGGCCAGC
>CAYVVK010000156.1:0-7306 GCA_964454855.1 uncultured Phaeodactylibacter sp.
CTCTCAGGTTCACCACAGAGACACGGTGCACACAGAGACTGGATCAATATTTTCTCTGCTCCGTCACTTCATTCAATGTCATCTCTGTGCCCTCTGTGCTCTCTGTGGTGAGTACTAACGCTTTTCCTAGACTAAATTGTGATTTATACTCTTTTTTTGGAGATATCACTCTTCTGAGAGCGGCTTGATCCGCACGGAGCGGAACATGGGTCGATGGTTCTTGCCATGCCCTTGCAAGGCGATATGACCGGCGGGGCGGCGTTTCGAGTCGTAGGTATATTCTGTGGTTGTTTCGCCGTTGATCTTGACGGTGACCGTGTCCCCCTTGGCGATCAGATGCACCTCGAACCATTCATCGGGTTTGACCGGCGAGGCTTCCGCGCGCGGTGCCCGGGCCCAGAGGCCGCCGGTGTAGCAGGGAGATTTCCCGTCGTTCTGGAGCTGAGCCTCGATCGAGCCGTTCAGATACTTGTCACACTCCGCCTTCGGCGGGGTGCGGATGAAGATGCCGGAATTGCAGCCGGGATTCATCTTTACCTTCACCTTCAGCTCGAAGTCGCCGTACATGGCGTTGCCGTCCGGCCCGAGGTAGAACAGATGACTGAACGGCCCGTCAACAGTGATGCAGCCATCTTCGATCTTCCATATCTCGTGATGTTCATTGGCCTGCCAGCCGTCGAGCGTTTTTCCGTCGAAGAGGTCGATCCAGCCGGTCTCGCTCGCCTCGGTGGCGATCAGCTCGAGCGCATTGATGGCGGCCATCTGCTCGCGGGCGATCAATTCCACGGTGACCGCGCCATCCTTGGGCCGCACCGTGGCGGTGCGCATACTGGCCTGATGGAGACCACCGCCATCCTTGAAGGGATCGACCCCCTCGAACAGCGGCTTCCCGTTGACCAGGACATCGAAGACCCGCTTTCCGGCACTGTCGATCTGGTCGAAAGTCTCGGAAAAATGCAGCCGCAGGGTGTAGTCGCCCTCCGGAGCTGGCAGGACATAGGTCAGGTGGCTGCCGAAGCGTTCGCTGTAGAAGACCCGGAAAGGCGCCTCGCTGGCGGTGGTGGTCATATCCCGCTGAGCAGCGTTGCCGCCCAGGACATACGGCCCGTCTGCCTGTTTACCTCTGGCCTCTCGTGCCCAGGAGCGGCCCTGGTCATCGGTCCAGGCCCGATAACTCCCGCAATCGAGCCTGAGCGCAAAGGGAGCGGAATCCTTGGCGGGCTTCGCTGGCGCGTCCGCGCCCTGCCGGGTTTGTCCGAGTACGGTCGTGACACCGGTCAGAGCTAGAACCACCCCAAAAACTGCGGCACTGATGTTTGTTTTCATTGTCATGATATTACTCCTATGATAATTTTCCACTTCGATTCGATTCTTGTTTTTGTCCTTAACTCGCTACCGATAGCTATTCCGATAGCGATAGTGTCTGCCTGATATCCTTTTATTGATATTTGTCAAGACTCGTACGAAATGCGCAAAATTGCCGCAAATCGTTGTCCTGCCGAAAACGTAAAGATGATTATGTGACGGCCTTTTCACGAATGTTCACCACCCTCCTGGTCTTTTGCTTGGCTTGCACAGGTTGGTCAGCTTTTTCGCCAAATAATCCTTCAAAAGGTTGCTTGAGTGGCCGACATGCCCATCAGCGAAAGCGATGTTGGCTCTGCCACGGTGACGACCGGCGGCGACACTCCCTTCCCCCTGCCCGAGGCTGGTTACGTAATTAGCTATTTCAGTCGCGTTGCGCAAACCCGTATCCGGAGCCATATAAAACCTGGCAGAGCCTAAAGATGATGAGTACCATGGCTGATAACCGCCATCGTTAATGCCAAGATAATCTATGAACATGATGACCTTGGACGGATGTTCCACAGCGCCAGGTCTTCTGAAGAAATTATTTGCATTTCCCGGGTAGAACCCCCGACACCCGAGACCGGTGCCTTCGGCACGATCCTCCCAGCAAACGTTGTATTCGATCGGCGAGCTGATACTGATGTAGAAGCTGTCGTCGTTGTTCGAGTGGGTGTAGACCGGTGCCGCCGCCGGACAGTCCGCCACGGCGTAACGATACTCATCATCGGGGCGCCCCTCCCGGGTCAGGGTGATGTATGCTTTGCCAAGATAATCAGCCAGCGGCGAGGTGTCACCGACAATTCCACCGCCACCGTTCCGCGCCCACCATTGTTCCGCCCGCCCCCCGGAGCCGTTGTCCGGCGGAAACACCTGCCAGTCGGAAACGTAAGTATGCACTGCGAGCCCGCACTGTTTCATGTTGCTTTTGCAGACGATGGTCTTTGCCGTGTCCTTGGCGGCCTTCAGCGCCGGCAGTAGAAGTGCCGCGAGAATCGCGATGATCGCGATCACCACCAGGAGCTCGATGAGCGTAAACGCTATTGAGCGTTTCGCTCTGCGAGCTACGCCTCGGCAGGCCAGGAGCTCGATGAGCGTAAACGCCATCGAGCGCTTCCGCTTGCTTCCGGGAGCCGCACTGAGACAATTCGCTCCACGACGGCACGAAACACTCTCGTTGCATCTTTCTTTTTTCATCGCCAAGTCCTCCTGTGATAATTTTCAACTTCGATTCTTGTTTTTGTCCTGTCCTAACTCGTTATCGCTATCGGTATCGCCCTGAACTCTACAGCCTTTGGGCGAAGGAGTATCTCGAACCTTGTCTCGCATCCCGCTCAGCGGGATCTCACACCTTGTCTCGAACATTGTCTCGAACATTGCCTACGCTCCGCTCCGGCTCTGCCTTCGGCGGTGTCTCGCACCTTGTCCCGAACCCGATAGCGATCCCGAACCGATTTCCGAATTTTCATTTCCACAAAACTGGATTATGGTTCGTGATAAGGTTCGGGAAGAAGTTGAGTTTTTCAGCATTTTGCGATCCCTATCAAAGGTTTCAAACATTTATTTCAGATAGCCGGCTAAGCGGTTTCCCGCCTTCTTTTTCCCCAGGCGGCGCGGTGCTTTTACGGATTATCAGCTCCGGCTCCACCATTCGGACCTCGGGATCATCGTTTTCCCTCTTTCGCACAGCCGCGCGATCCGTTCCTGCGAGTTCGAGTTTTTCGAGCAGCATTTCCACCGCCAGCTCACCGATGGCTGAATACATATGGCTGACGCTTGTCAGCGGCGGATCCGAGGAGGAAGCCAGCATATCGTCAAAGCCGACCACCGACAAGTCCTCCGGTACCCTGATGCCCAGGCGCCGGGCGGCCATGCATAGAGCCAGGGCAAACTCATCATTCCAGCAAACCACCCCGGTCGGAAGATCACTGACCGGGAAAGAAGAAAGCAATTGCCGACAATAGCAGGCTATCCGTTCCTCCACTTTTCCTCCACAGAAAGAATTGTCGAGAAGCTGAATCCGCCCTCTGGCCGCAGCGGCAGCGCAAGCGGAATCAAAACCATGCCGTCGCTCTGCAGAGAAGACATTTTCATTTCCGGTTACAGTATGGTCGCGCTGTCCGAGCCACAATAAGTCTCGGTGTCCCAACTCAATCAGATGTTCAGTCGCCTTCCTGACTCCCGCCGTCCCATCCAGGCGAACCGACGGAAATGGCTGGGGACTCATCGGCAACGCGCATACCGCCGGCAGCTCAACGCCCTGTTCCATGGGAATCCCCATTTGGAAGAACGCATCCCCGATGAAAAGCAACCCTTCGATTTTTCTGGAGCGAAGAGAAGTCAGGGCACGCTCCCAGCAAGCGCGATAATCACTGCCGGCCGTCATCCGTATGAGGTCGTAGTCGTGAGCGGCGACAGACCGTTCCATACCCGCGGCAAAACGTTGCCAGAAAACGTCATTAAAACCGAATGACAGTAACCCCAGTGTGTGGCTCCGGCCGGTTTTCAGGCTGTATGCGGCATGGTTACGATAATAACCGAGTTCCTCGGCGACCCGTATGACACGATCGCGGGTCTTCACGCTGAAATATACCGTGCCTTTCAGAAACGGCTTCTCGCGGAAAACCTCGGTCACCACTCGCAGAGAAACGCCGCTCTCCCGAGCCACATCCTTCAAAGTCACCGCTGCTGATCTCCGGTCAATCATATCGGCACCATAAAAAATTATTTATTCTTTCGTAGGAATTACAGTATACCATGCCCAAGATTTTGTCAAGAGCGGAATTAAAAAAAACTTAGAGCCAATTTCAAAACTCCCCGTGGCCGTGCGTCATTCGCACCAGGTGGAAAGGTGTTTGTTGAGCATGTCGCGCCAGGGCTTCAGCAAGTCGGTGAAGCGGTCGTAGATGTCCGCCACTTCGAGGCGCGTGCGAGGTAGAAGTTCTGCATGAGTTTGGTGGTGTGCAGCGTCGGATCGTCGAGAAGCCGTTCGCGTATTCGCTGCGTCTGCTCGGGCGTGGCGGCATTGGCGAGGATGGCCATGATCTGGTTGTGCTGCGACGGCGCGTCCTCGCAATCGTGGCAGATGTCCAGAAATAGCCCCTCTTTGTCACTCCAGGTCTTTTGCAAATCGCAGCGCAGGGTGTCCACCAGATGTTCCCAGCGTTCGGCATCACCGTCGTATCCCGCCTGGCGGTGCAGGTTGACGGCGGCATCGAGGGCGTGGGCGAAGAGCGCGGTCATGTACACCGAGCCGCCGTGGGTGACGGCTGGGGGGGCACCGCCAGCTCACCGATGGCTGAATACATATGGCTGACGCTTGTCAGCGGCGGATCCGAGGAGGAAGCCAGCATATCGTCAAAGCCGACCACCGACAAGTCCTCCGGTACCCTGATGCCCAGGCGCCGGGCGGCCATGCATAGAGCCAGGGCAAACTCATCATTCCAGCAAACCACCCCGGTCGGAAGATCACTGACCGGGAAAGAAGAAAGCAATTGCCGACAATAGCAGGCTATCCGTTCCTCCACTTTTCCTCCACAGAAAGAATTGTCGAGAAGCTGAATCCGCCCTCTGGCCGCAGCGGCAGCGCAAGCGGAATCAAAACCATGCCGTCGCTCTGCAGAGAAGACATTTTCATCATCTGGATTCCGTCCAACAAACCGCACCTCAAAACCGTGCGTCTGGCTCAGCAGAACTGTTATGCCCATGCCAGGCTATGCTGGAATTACTCAAAAAGGCGGGCGACTGAGCCTCGTTACTGTTTTTTCTTGATCTCGATCAGTTCCATATCGTAGATCAGCAGTGAGCCAGGTTCAATTTTCTGAAAAATGCCTTCGTCGCCGTATGCCAGGTAGGCGGGGATAAACAGCCTTATCTTACCGCCTTCGGACACGTACTGCAGACCTTCGTTCCAACCGGGAATGACCTTGTTTAGCGTGATCTCAACAGGTTTGTCGAGCGTGTAGGTGTTGTGGAACTCAGTGCCGTCCAGATGCATGCCGCGGCAGTGCAGCACGATGGTATCCAGCGGTCCGGGAACCTTGTCGTTGCCTTGCTTCAAGATTTTGTATTGTAGCCCGCTCTGGGTTTCCTTGACGCCTTCCTTCTTCTTGTTCATCATCAGAAATTCGTTGCCCAGTTTCAGGTTCCGGTCAATGATGTCGCGATGCATCACCTTCATCCGGTTACTTACTTTGGCATGGAAATCCTGCATGGTCTTGCGCGATTCGGCCGGATTCAGCAGCGGTTCGTGGTTGTCGAAAATATCGCGTACACCACGGATAAACATCTCCACATCCAGGTCAGGCGTCCGCTTTTTCAAGCCACGGCCCCATTCCAAGCCCAGCGCATAACTGACCCGCTCCTCTTTGGACAGGTCGTCTATGGTCATTTTTTTATCCTCAGCCTGCCCCGTCCATCCGCACGTCGCGATCATCAAAACTATGAATAAAAACTTTTTCATAATCTCACACTCCATGTTTATATCTGGAAAAAATTATGTAGTTCTATGACAATGCATTGCGAGGGATGTTCAAAGAAAATGGGACGCAACATCCCGCGCGACCTGGCCGTGATCGGCATGAATAATTATGCCACGTCCTCCATTTCCGGCCGCAATTGACTGCTCTGGGGATTCATCTCGGTGTGTATCTGCAGTTTGCAGGAAGCCCTCTATCACGGCAAATTGTCGCCGACGCGACGGTTTTCTTATGTATGAACTTATCCGCAGCGGATCGTGTTGATCGGGCGTCTTTATTTCTTCAAATCCTGGTAGAGTTGCTTGATCTCCACAAAGATGCGCTCGTGATCGCGTTGCTGCTTGCGTTGGTTGAGCCATTCAAGTTCCTGGATCAGGGCCTGGTTTTCGGCCGCAGCGGGGTTCGTCGGTCGATTCTGCTGTGTTTGCAGGGCTGCTTCCAGTTCGGCGATCCTATCGTGCGCCTTTTGGTGTTCCTGCACCAGGCTATCCTGTAGTTGCCGGTTTTGTTCCCGCAACGTGTCCTCGTGCTCGTTCTTTTCAGCCTGCTGCTCCCCGAGCGTCCGCAGAGCGTCTTCCATTTCGGCGATCCTATCGTGTTCCTGCACCAGGCTATCCTGTAGTTGCCGGTTTTGTTCCTGTAGATCGTTTCGATCCGCCAAAGTCTGTTCAAGCGCGCTGCCATCCGCGACCTGCGCTTTCCAGGCTGCCTCCTTCTGTCGCCAAGCATCTTTCTGTTTCCGCCAGGCTGTTTCCTGTTTTTGCCAGGCATCTTCCTGTTCATACCAGGCGTCTTCCTGTTTTTGCCAGGCGTTTTCCTTCTCTTTCCAGGCCGTTCCCTGTGCTGTCCATTCAGCGTCTTTTGCTTTCCAGTCCGTCAACTGTTCCTGCAATGCAGTGTTTTCCTGTACCAATTCGTTCTCCGTTTCAAGCCATGCCTCTTCTTTTTTGGTCCAGGCCCGGTCCTGGGCCTGCCAGGAGGTTTCTCTGTCCTGCCAGTCGCCCAGCTTTTCCTGCAACGCTTTTATGTCCCGGCTCAGAGCGTTTTCTTGTTCCAGCCAGGCTGCTTCTTTCGCTTCCCAGCTCTCTTCCTCTGCTTGCCATTCGGCTTCTTTTACATACCAGGCATCAAGTTGTTCCTGCAAAGCAGCTTTTTCATCAACCAGCGCCCCTTCTTTGTCCAACCAGGCGGCTTGTTTTTCTTCCCAGGTCGCTTCTACCGTGTGCCACTCTGCTTCCCTTACATCCCAGGCATCCAGTTGATCCGCTAGAGCGGCTTTTTCCCTTAACAGCACATCCTCCGTTTCCAACCAGGCTGCTTCTCTATCTGACCATGCCCGATCCTGCGCCTGCCATTGGGCTTCTTTTTCCTTCCAGGCTTCCAATTCCTGCTGCAGCGCGGCTTTTTCCAGAGTCAGCGCGTCTTTCGTTTCCAACCAGGCTGCTTCTCTATCTGACCATGCCCGATCCTGCGCCTGCCAT
>CAYVVK010000156.1:7406-7930 GCA_964454855.1 uncultured Phaeodactylibacter sp.
TGAGCCTCTTTTTCCTTCCAGGCTTCCAATTCCTGCTGCAGCGCGGCTTTTTCACGGGCCAATTCGCCTTCTGTCGCCAACCAGGCTTCTTCTTTATCCGACCATGCCTGATTCTGTTTTTGCCACTCCGATTCTTTTTCCTTCCAAGCGTCCAATTCTTCCTGTAAAGCTTCTTCTGTATTATGCCAGGCTTCTTTCTGTTCTGCCCACGCCTGTTCTTGTGCTTGCCACTCGGCTTGTTTTGTCTTCCAGGTCTCTACTTGTTCCAGCCAAGCCGCAACCTTCCGTGCCAGGGCGTTTTCTTTTTCCTTCCAGGTCGCGGTCTTCTTCTGCCAGACCTGCTCCTGGGCCAGCCATTCGTCCTCTTTCTTCTTCCAGACGTCGCGTTCCTGCTGCCATTCGGCCTGTTTCTGGTCCTGATCGCCCTGTTTTGCGAGCCACTGGGCTTCCTTTTCTTTCCATGCCTGAACCTGGGCCAGCCATTCGTCCTCTTTCTTCTTCCAGACGTCGCGTTCCTGCTGCCA
>CAYVVK010000156.1:8030-11238 GCA_964454855.1 uncultured Phaeodactylibacter sp.
TTCGGCCTGTTTCTGGTCCTGATCGCCCTGTTTTGCGAGCCACTGGGCTTCCTTGTCGCGAAAGGCCGCGAGTTCATCTTTCAAGACGTGCATCTGGTTTTCCAGCACTTCTCGTGTTTTCTTTTTTGCGTCGATTTCCTCGCAATATTTAGCTTCGAGACTCAGCATCCCTTTGCGGATCTGGAGCAGGTTTTGTTTCCAAGCAGCTTCCTTTTCGATCCAACGTTTACGCTCAGTTTGGTATATCTCGCAGATTTCACGCAGTTTATTTTTCAGTTCCTGTGTGTGCTGGTCCGGATTTCCATTTCGCTCAAGCTGCGCCAGGCTGACGTTTGAGCGCTGTTCAAGTTCTTTTTTAAGTCGGGCGAGTTGATCTTGAAGCGCTTGATTACGGGCTTCCGCACGGGCCAAATCCTGGATCAGGACCTCTGTGTTGGCTTGTTCAGACGGAACATCGTCAGTTGTCGAGTATTTTTCCGGCTCGCCCGGTTCCTGGATGGGTTCCCTTGGTTGTCCGGGTTGCGTAGTCACGGGTTCGGGTGCTGCATCCGATAGGGCAATACGGGTATTCTGGCCAGGTGTTTCATAAGGCGCATGCGTGGCGTCCGCCTCTTCTTGCTCATCGGCAAGCTGCTCATTTGCAGCGACTTCTTCCTCTTCCTCTTCCTCTTCTTCTTCCTCCTGTTCCGCTACCGCTACCGCTACCGCTACCGTTTCTTTTTCTTTTGCTGCTTTGTCCTCTTCTGCCTCGTCCTCAGTCTGGGTCGCGTCTGTGTTTTCAGCCTCTTTTTCCTGCCCCATATCTTTCGTCTCGTGCCCCGGGTCTTGTGCTTCTTCCTCCAAGTCCTGATGAAAAGCGTCCAGGTCAATATCCTGGGCATCGTTTTCAACTAAAAGGGCGAAATCACTGCTGTCCAGATTGGTGGAAGCGGAGGGCACGGTTTGTCCGGTCGTGTCAAATGCTTCGGGTAGATAAGCGGTTTCCGCTTCTTCATCGTCATCATCATCGTCGGTGTCCTCTTCATCTTCGACATATTCGCCAAATTCAAGTTGCTTGATTTTTGAGGCGGGACACCATGAATGCTGATCTTTGGAAACCATGTCGTTGGGATCCAGCCGACCCCGTGCAGCCAGGCTTTCAAGCAACGAAAATTCAAAAGGTCCGAGGATGCCGTCCTGATCAAGACGTTTAATATACCATGACGCAGGGGGATTATGCTCTTCTTGGTTCAAAGCTTACGGTTTTGTAAGGCAACCGGTTATTCATTCAACCGGTTTGCGCGGCCCTGGCATGAACCGAGGCCAGCAGGTTATAGTTCTTGAAGCCGATCTCATCGAACATGTTGGAGAAAGCGATCTTTTCACGGCTGGTCAATTCAGGCCCACGAGCGAGTAATTCGTAGTTTTCAAAACCAAGCGAGTGGAACATGGAGGAGAAAGCGATTTTTTCATCTGTGGTCAATTGCTGTGAATTGGCTTGCTTAATGGTAACGTCTTGCGAAGGCACATTGTCCAACCGATCATCCAATGCTTTGGTAAATCCGGATGAACTGTCAGCCTGTTTCATTGAACCGGAAACTGTTTTTCGCCGGTTCATGTCGGCTATATATCCATGCAGCGAGTTGCTAGATAAGGCATTAATATCGTTCATGCTCTTCCCTGTCTGTCTTGGTAAAGGACCGTTTCACAATGTCTGCTTTAACCATACCGATCATAATAAAAAATGACAATCTTTTTTTTTCTAAAAATGCGTTTTCATGCCTGATATACCTAATTTAAAACCATGTTACCACATCCTTTGGCCGAGATCAAAAGATACGAAGTGCGCACCAAAACGGACTACCGTTTTACATAAAGCAGGCTGTATGCCACGAGGAATGTTGACCCCCAGTGCGTATCTCCGAGTTCCGTAATCGCGCAGGATGGAAAGGAAAACATACTCGTCCCGATCTTCGTCAACTTCAATTCGGCGACGATCAAGACGAAGATTTGGAATGAAGATATCGGGGTTGTTCAGTTACATGGAGCAGGGGCAAGGGCAGGGAGTAGGGGGTCAGGGAATAGGGGCAGGAAGCGCGGGGTATTGCTTTGTAACTTGGCGATGCGCCCAGGGCCACTCCAACGATTTTCAGTTGATTTTTCAAACCAACCGAGCTATATTTGTTTAGGCCTTATGAAAATTTAGGCATTATGAAAACATACATTCGGATCTTATTGGCGATGGGCTTGTCAGCCTTTACCTCATTTGCGGTCGAGCCGGATGTGTCGGCTTCCGTAATAGAACCTGTCGCAGCCGAACCTGCTGCAACCCAACCTGCTGCACAATTTGAATTCCTGTACTACCCGCGCGGACGTGTCAAACATGTGGACGGTGTTGTCGTCGAAAGCGACATCATCATTCAGGAAGCGTATCAGCAGCAATTGGTGAAACAGGCGATTTTGATGGAGTTACGCCGTCAGAAAATGGAGGAAGCCAAACGTAAACTTTTTGCCGCAGGTACAAAGCGCAAGCAGGAGTTGCTGGAGATTAAGCCTACCGGCCTTCCCCTTCCTCTGGATCCGGTCTTTCCATACACTATTCCTCGTGATCGTTGAGCATCGGTTTGTCCACGGATGGCAGGTATGGACAACGCTCTAGGCTGCCACAAAACTGTGAAACCGAACTGTCCCAGAAACAGCCCCTTAGCGTGTGAAGGGGTTTAATCGTTAGGCGCATTCAGGACGACACGGAACACCTGGGTCCATTGACCCAGCACGTTTATCCGCGCAACCGTTTCCCAGGGCAGGGCCGTGGATTGCAGCGCCTGTTCCAGGTCCTTGACCGCTGACGTGAGCAGAATCATGCGCCCGTTCGGTTTCAGCTTCCGGATCCAGTGCGTCAGCAAGCGGCGGTACAGGGTCGCCGGCTTTTCTTTGATTCCATACTGCCTGCCAAACGGCAGGTTGCAGCAGATGGCGTCAATCGAGCGATCTTCCAACGGCAGGTTGCCCGCGTCCCACTGGGCGAACTCCACGGTCCGGCCGGCCAGGCGCCGCCGGCTCAGGTCAACGGCTGCTGGATCAATGTCGCTGCCGCGGAACCGTGCCTGCGCGTTGCGACGCACCCCTTCCGCCAGAATCGTGCCGGTTCCGCACATGGGATCGAGCACCTCTTCACCCGCACGCGGCTCGGCCAGCGTCATGAGCGCGGCGGCGATGGTCGGTCGCA
>CAYVVK010000157.1:0-10915 GCA_964454855.1 uncultured Phaeodactylibacter sp.
GCTTTGACCCCCTTGCCGGCTCCGGTAGCCTGAATGGGGGTACCGCGAGGAGCCGTAAAGTCGATGCCATAGTGCATCTTGGGCACTTTGTAAATGGGGTGGATGCGCATTCCGAAACCGGAAAGCAGGCGCACATTGCGGCGCAGGTCTCCTGTACTTACCGGCTTAATAGACGGCATGGCCGCGAGCATTTCCTCCTTTTTGCTGGCCATGGAGATGATGGTATCCAGGGATCGGGACTGCAGGTCGGTTTGCCGTTTGAGCTTGTCGATGCTTTCCCGCACGCTGGCCACCAGGTCGCCCGTGCTTAGTTTGCGCAGCGCTTCGTAGCGGTCGGTGCCGCCGACGCCGCCTTCCCATACCCCTTCATCGATGGGGTCCATACCAAAAACCATGCGGTGGGCGTAGGCGTCGCGCTCCTGTATTTTAGCAAGCACATCCCTCAGGCCGTTGAGTTCCTCCTCTACTTTGGAGAACTCTCCTTCCATAATAGCGATCTCCTTTCGGAGTGCCTCGGCTTCCGGAGAGGGGATCCAATGGCGTCCGAGGGTGATTAGAAGAAAGGCCGTGAAAACAGCCGTGCAAAGGTAACCCAATGCTTTTATTATCCTTTCTTTGGAGGAAACCTCCACCTTCTCATACCGAAGCGTATGGGTATTGTAAATAAACTTCTCTTTTCCCATGTGTGTTAGATCTTAGCCAAATAAACCAAATTATCAGCACGAGTAATGCTCGAACCAAAACAAAGAATTCTTATCGATAAACTCGATAGTTGCTGAAAATCTAGCTTTTCTCTCTCTCTTAATAAAGCTCTTTTGTCTACAAGTGGCTGGTCAAAAATAGCTTTGCCAAATTGAATTACAAAATTTTAGCATGAATTTTAGATAAAAACCTCAGCAATTTGCGAATTTCCAGTTTTGGTGTAATCAAAAAAGATGTAAAACATGGCTATATCGAAAAAAATATAAGCCATTTGCTGGGGCCGAAGCGAGATTGGGTTGTCCTTACGGGCAAAGATTAAAAATGACATTTAAAAAGCAGTAGGATCTCCTTAACTTTAACTCTTGTTAAAAGCCCGTCCGGACACAGAGTATACGAATCTCTTGAGCAAAGGTTACCATTTGTCGGCTCCGCCAAGTATATTCGCTGTTTCGAAAAAAAGCAAGATCCAATACTCGTATAAAGCAAGCTGCAGGTATCATAAACGAAAGAAAATGATGACTTCACACGAAATACGGCAGGCATTTCTCGATTTTTTTGCCTCCAAGAACCACAAGATCGTTCCCTCGGCCCCTATCGTCAACCGGGATGACCCCTCCCTGATGTTTACCAATGCGGGCATGAATCAGTTCAAAGACTACTTTCTGGGCAACCAGAAACCGGAAGCGCCGCGTATTGCCGATACCCAGAAGTGCATGCGGGTATCCGGCAAACACAACGATCTGGAGGATGTAGGCCGCGACGGCACCCACCACACCATGTTCGAGATGCTGGGCAACTGGTCCTTCGGCGATTACTTTAAGAAAGAGGCCATCGCCTGGTCCTGGGAGTTGCTCACCGAAGTGTACGGCATTTCCAAAGAGCGGCTCTACGCGACCGTATTCGAAGGGGATACCGGCGAAGGGCTGGAACCCGACAGCGAAGCCCGCAAATTATGGGGGGAATACCTGCCCGAAAGCCATATCATAGACGGCAACAAAAAAGACAACTTCTGGGAAATGGGCGACACCGGCCCCTGCGGCCCCTGCTCGGAGATCCATATCGACCTGCGCTCCGAAGAGGAGCGCAAAAAACAGCCCGGCCACCAACTGGTCAACCAGGACCACCCCGGGGTGATCGAGATCTGGAATAACGTATTCATCCAGTTCAACCGCAAGGCCGACGGCTCCCTGGAAAGCCTGCCCGCCAAGCACGTCGACACCGGCATGGGCTTCGAAAGGCTCTGCATGGTGCTGCAGGGCACAACAGCGACCTACGATACCGACGTATTTACGCCCTTTATCCGCTTCATGGAAAAGGAGACCGGCAAAAAGTATACCGGCAGCTACAAGCCGGAGGCCAAAGCCGATATGGCCATGCGCGTGGTGGCCGACCACATCCGGGCGGTGGCCTTCACCATCGCCGACGGGCAGCTGCCCAGCAATACCGGCGCCGGCTATGTCATCCGCCGCATCCTGCGGCGGGCCGTGCGCTACTACTATTCTTTCCTGGAGGTCAAAGAGCCTTTTCTGCACAAGCTCATCCCCCTGCTGGCCGATCACTTCGCCGATGCTTTCCCGGAGCTCAAGGCCCAGCAGGCCCAGGTGGCCAGGGTCATCGAAGGAGAGGAGCACACCTTCCTCCATACCCTCGAAAAAGGGCTGAGCCGCTTTGATAGCCTCGAAGTCAAAGAAGGAGTGATTCAGGGCGATGATGCCTTTGAACTTTATGATACCTATGGCTTCCCCATCGACCTGACAAGCCTTATCGCACAGGAGCGCGGCCTCAGGATCGACGAGGAAGGCTTCCAGCAGGCCCTCAAAGCACAAAAGGACCGCTCCCGCGCCGACGCCCAAAAAGCAGTGGGTGACTGGGAGGTAGTGCGCGAGGGTGAAGAAGTGGAATTCCTGGGTTACGATTTACTGGTGGTGGCAGATGCAGCCGTCCTGAAACACCGCACCGTTAAAGTAAAAGGCAAGGAGCAGTATCAGCTTGTACTCGACAAGACCCCTTTCTATGCCGAAAGCGGCGGCCAGACAGGAGACTCCGGCCTGCTGTGGTTCGGAAACGAAAAGATTCCGGTACTGGATACCCAAAAAGAGAATGAGCTCATCGTCCATATCGTCAAAAAGTTGCCGGAGAACCTCACCGCTGCAGTACGCGCTGAGGTCAATGCGGCCAAAAGGCGCTCCATTTCCAATAACCACTCCGCAACCCACCTCATGCATGCCGCCCTGCACAAAATACTGGGCGAACACGCCCTGCAGAAAGGACAGGATGTGGACGAAAAGCGCCTGCGTTTCGACTTCTCTCACTTCCAGAAAGTATCGGAAGAGGAATTGCAACAGATCGAAGAACTCGTCAATAATAAGATCCGGGAGAACATCCCCCTGGAAGAACAACGGGAGATCCCTCTGGAGGAAGCCAAGGCCTCCGGCGCCATGATGCTCTTCGGTGAAAAATACGGAGAGCTGGTGCGTATGGTCACCTTTGACCCTCAGTTTTCCCGAGAACTCTGCGGAGGCACCCACGTAGATGCTACCGGCAAGATCGGCCTCTTCAAGATCGTTTCGGAAGGGGCAGTAGCTTCCGGCATCCGCCGTATCGAGGCCATCACGGCGGAAGAAGCCCAGGCTCACATCAAAAAGGAGTTGGAGGAACTCGATGAGATCCGCCAGCTGCTGAAGAGCCCCCAACATACGGCTAAGAGCGTGGCCGCTCTGCAGGAGGAGAACAAACAGCTTAAAAAAGAGGTGGAAAAACTGCTGGCCGCTCAGGCAAATGCCATGAAGGGAGAACTGCTGCAGAAAGTGGAAGCCATCAACGGCCTGAACTTTCTCGGCGCCAGGCTGCCCATAGAAGACAGCAGCGCCCTGAAAAACCTGGCCTACCAGCTGCAGGAGCAGATCGATAATGCCGTAATTGTCTTCGGCGCCGAGGTCAACAGCAAGCCACAGTTGATGATCGCCATCAGCCGGGAGCTCACCGAGAACAAGGGCCTGAATGCCGGCACCATGATCCGCGAACTGGCCAAAGAGATCAAAGGCGGCGGTGGCGGGCAACCCTTCTTCGCTACTGCCGGCGGCAAGGATGCCAGCGGCCTGGACCGCGCCATTGCCAAAGCCCGGGAAATGCTCAAGTAATTAAGATAAACGGTAAATCCGCGAAAGAAAAATGGCAAAAAAAGCGAACAGGCAGTGGATTACGGCCGGCAGCCCTTCTACTTTTACCTTTTACCTTTTACCTTTTACCTTTTACTTTTACCTTTTACCTTTTACCTTTTACCCTACTTCAGGGTCACCACCAGCGACACCCCCTCCTCTCCCAGCCCCAGCTCCCACTGCAAGCCGTAGGTGGCCTGGCTGGCGCGGCGTATGTCTTCATTGTAAAGTTGTACCGCCCGTTTTTGATGTACGCTGGAAATGATCGTCAGCAGCAGGCCCGAGCCAATACCTATTCCACCGAGGCGCATGAGGTCGCCTCCTGCCGCCTGCTCATCCTGGGCTAGCAGGAATCCTCCCAGAAAAATGATGCCGCCGATACTGTATCCTACCGCCGCCATCTGGTCAGTGAGCACTGCGGCCCTGATCTGGTCGTGAGCGGCGGGATGGCCACTCATGAACCACTGCATGACCTGCAGGTTGAGCCTTTTTCCTCCCAGTAGATAAGCATTGCCCACAAGGGCTGGGCGGCTAATGATCGTATCTCCCGCCAATTCATGGTAAGTACCCTGGGCACTAAGGGTGAAATTGGAGAAAGACAGTATAAGAGCCAGCCAGAGTAGTTTTCTTGACATATTGTATCATTTGGTTAGACCGCAGGATGGGTCCGAGCTGCACCTGCTTATGCGCAACTTCCATTCATTATTACCGTGCGTATTTCCAAATAGTTGGTATCGGAGCAGGCTTTTCTCCTGAAAGCCTCCAGTAGGAGAACGCCCCGCTCCGTTTTTCCTTACCCGAAAAAGGCTTATTAATTTGCCGGCTTCCCGCTCGCCCGTTCCACCGCATTTCCGCTGATCACCCTGCCGAAGAACAGGGCATTGGCGAACAGCGGGTTGGTGCCGTACCAAAAGGCCCGGAAATTCGGATTGTCCGCCAGGCAGATCGTGCGGCCACCGCCCAATCCGCTGACGGCCACTGCTGCCGAGCCTGCGATAAGCCGCCGGTTACTTTCCTTAGCATAGCCGCTTAAGAGAGGCTGGGCGAGATAAATGGCCGGGCTGGCATAGGGATTTTCGGCGGGCTCGAAGGCCAGGGTGCCCCGCCGGAACACAGGCAGGCGGGAACGCTGATACCCGAAGAACAACGGGTGGCTCAGGTCGGCCTCCACCTGCATGATGGCTCCGCCGATGCGTTCCGAACCCCGGTCGGCATCCAGTTTCTCATAGGGCCGGCGCCCCTTATCCTCGTCCTGGCCGCTTTTCCTGGTTTTGAACTGGGCCAATCCCTGTTGCTGGGCGTAACGGGCGCCGTCCTTAATGGCGATCAGGGTGCCGCCCTCACGCACCCACTGCCGCAGCTTATCCCAGCCGGCCTTGGAGATTCCGCTGTAGCTGCCGTCCACCATCACTATGGCATTGTACTTTTCAAGCTGGCTGTTGTCTGCATCGCTCAGCTCCACCTTACTGGCGGTAATGCCATAACGCTGGTCCAGCAGGTGCCATACTTCCCCTGCTTCATAACCGGATACACCTTCGCCCACCAGAATCATCACTTTCGGGGCTTCCAGGGGTTCGAAGCTGGGGCTGCCCAGGTCAATCCCTTCCTGGCTGAGGCCGGTGCCGACAGCTATGAGGCCCACATTCGCCATCTCTGTCGCCTGCACGGCCAGCTGATGGATCTCCTCTGCCGGCTTGTTCTGGTTCTGGACAGGAATGAGCACGGTGCCTTTCCGGAAATCCCGGCCTTCCAGCCGGAAATCCTTGGTGCTCACCTTGGCCCTCAGGCCTTTTTGCATCAGGAAGTTCAGCGCCTTAGGGGCAAAGTAGTTTTCCCACTCCAGCAGGTAGGCATAATCGCTGCGTTCGGGAGCGGGCGCTGCCGGCCTCTCCCCCAGCCCCTGCACCGCTTCTCCCAACAGGCTCTTACTGAAAGCCCGGCCATTCAGGGCGGCATAGGGAATATTGAAGGACAGGGGGAAGGCCCAACTGGACACATCGTAGAAAATGCTGTCCTGAAAAGTAGTGGTAGTATCGAAAATACCGCGAATAAGGCGGTACTGCTCCTGTTCCAGCGGAACGATATAAGAGGAGGCCGGCTCGAAGGCCTGCCCGTTCGTTTCTACCCGGCTGGCCAGTTCGTAAGTTTTTATCTGGTGGCGGCGCAGGATCTCCACCATGGCCTGCAAGCGGGCGGCATCTTTGCTTTCTCCAAAAACGAAGGCTTTGCGTTTGTCTTTACGTGCCTCTTCCAGGCCCTGGCGGTAGAAATCGCGCTGGTATTCCAGTAGTTTTTCGCGCAGGCCGATTGCTGCCCGCTGGGTGGAAAGCGCCGTGGCCACCTGGTTGCGAATGGTGAATGGGAAGCTGAGCACCCCATTTTCGCTGGCCTGCAAATGTCCCCGGGCGCTGGCCTGCTCGAAAAGAATGCCTATGCCGCCATTAGCGTCGGGATAAGTAGACCCCTTGCCGTAGTAGAAGTCATCAAAACTCTCTTTGGTGTAATAAAGCGAACCGATGTCGTTCAGGGCCTGGGCGTGGTATTTGCCGATCTCCCCGGTCAGCACCTGGTTTTGGGGAGGGGTGATGGGGTTGGTGCGCTGCGGGATGCCCGGCATAAAGAAAAAGGTGGAGTTGGTGCCCATCTCATGGTGGTCGGTCAGTATGTTGGGCTTCCAGGCGTGGAAAGTACGGATGCGCCCCTGGCTCTCAGGGTGCTGCACCGGCAGCCAGTCGCGGTTGAGGTCGAACCAGTAATGGTTGGTACGGCCTCCGGGCCAGGCCTCGTCGTACTCCCGGTCCTGCGGGTCCGGCGTCAGGTTCGCATTCTTGTGCATGTTCACCCAGGAGGAAAAGCGCTGAAAGCCATCGGGGTTGAAGCAGGGGTCGAGCAGGATGACAGATTGCCGCAGGATATTCTGCACCTCCTCGCTCTGCCCGGCTGCCAGGTAGTAGGCTACCAGGGGAGCGGCATTGCCGCCACTGGCCTCGTTGCCGTGAATGCTGAACCCCTGATAGAGCACAACGGGCGACTGCCCCACATCCGCCTGGCGGGAGGCCGCGGGATTGGAAAGGGCAAGGTGAGCCTCGCGGATGGCCTCCAGGTTCTGATGATTCTCTTCTGAAGTGATCGTCAGGTAAACGAGAGGGCGGTTTTCATAAGTGCGGGCGTATTCGGTGAGGCTTACCCGCGGAGAGGCATCGGCCAGCAGGCGCATGTAATAAAGCTGCTGGCCATGGCTGAGATGCCATTCTCCTATCTGATGGCCCAGTACCGATTCCGGTGTGGGAATGGACGAGTTGTACTCGATATCCGGCAGATAATAAGTGAGGGGCTGTTTTTGTGCGGCCAGAAATAAAGTGGCCAGAAATAACAGGCATGTCAAGGCGTATTTCATAGAAATGTTTTGATGGTGGTCAAAATGTCGGTGGTCAAAATAAGGATTTATGATCGTTTTCCGAGCTAAACCAAAATATCTGCCATCCGGTTTAAGCGGCGTTGTTTGGTTAAAGGCAGGTACTTACCTTTGCGGAAAAATACGGAAGATGTTTATCCTTCTCATAAGTATTGTCATCGGGCTATTCGTGGCCATGTTATTCCTCAACCTCTACTTTCGGCTTAAAGTGCTGCGCACTTATCGCAAGCTGGTGCAGAACGAAGTGGAGTTCGGGGCCGCCCACATATTCAATAAGGAAAAAATGGAAAAAGAGATCCTACCGCAGTACCCGCACATGCGGAAGGAGATCGAGACTTTTGTCAGCCACATGCGCTATTCCATACGCATGGCCACCGTACTCATCGCCCTGATCACCCTCTTCGGCGCCATATTGATGTATTTCCGGGAATAAGGGGGAGCAAAAAAACACTACTTTTGCCATGCAAAAAAAAAGACCATGCTTAAAATAGGCGTTCTGGGTGTAGGCCACCTGGGAAAGATCCATCTGAAATGCATCCAACTGGCGGAACAGGCCTACGAACTGGTGGGCTTCTATGACCCCGACCCGAAAGCCGCCCGCCAGGCCGCGGAACAATTTGGCGCCCGCGCTTTTGGCAGCCCCGAGGCCCTGTTCGAGGCGGCGGAGGTAATAGACATCGTGACTCCTACGACCACCCATTTTGAACTGGCTTCCAAAGCCATCCAAAAGGGAAAACACCTGTTTATCGAAAAGCCACTCACCAATACGATAGAAGAGGCCGAACAGCTCATGGCCCTCCGTCACGAGCACGGCGTAAAAGTGCAGGTGGGGCATGTGGAGCGCTTCAACCCCGTGCTGCTGGCCCTGGAAGGTATGCCCCTCAACCCCATGTTTGTGGAAGCGCACCGCCTGGCAGCTTTCAACCCTCGTGGAACCGATGTATCGGTTATCCTCGACCTGATGATCCACGACCTGGATATCCTTCTCAGCCTGGTGCCCTCCGAAGTGAAATTCATCAGTGCCAGTGGCGTACCCGTTGTAAGCGATACGGCCGACATCTGCAACGCCCGCATCGAGTTCGAGAATGGCTGCGTCGCCAACCTCACCGCCAGCCGCATATCCCTGAAGCAGATGCGCAAGCTGCGCCTTTTCCAGAAAGATGCCTACCTGAGCCTGGACTTCCTGGAGAAACAGGCACAGGTGGTGCGGCTCTACAGCCAGGAGGCGGACAGCCCCTCCCCCGATAACCTTATGGAACTGGAAACCTCCTCGGGGAAAAAGTTCATTCAGCTGTCTATGCCGCAGATAGAACCTACCAATGCCATTAAAATGGAACTGGAGGCCCTGGCGGACAGCATCAATAAGGGCACCCGCCCCGTGGTCAACATAGAAGACGGCTACAAGGCCCTGAAACTGGCGCACCGCATCATAGAAGAAATTGAAAGGCGGGGAAGAACGTTAAAGGTGTAGAAAAGGCCAGATACATGACAATCTTGAAAACAAAAGCTATGAAAATCCACAAGCAGCACAGCACATTCCTGCTGGGCCTCCTGCTATTGCTGGGGAGTGCCTGCGATATCATCAACCCGGCGGAAGACATCCCCGCCTACCTCTACGTTCCAGATATAGACCTGGTAACCGAGCCGTCCGCCGAAGGTACCGATTCCGAAAAGATCACCGAGCTGTGGCTGAGCGTCAATAATGACTTTCTGGGGGCCTATTCTCTTCCTGCGCTGATCCCCATTCTGGAAACCGGCCCCACTTCCATCGTACTGCAGGCCGGGATAAAGGACAACGGGATCGTTTCCACACCCGATATCTATCCCTACTACGAACGCGTGGAGAGGGAACTGGACCTTCAACCCAACCAGACGGATACCCTGCGCCCTGCCATCGGTTACTCGGAGGAAACGCAATTCGCCTTTATTGAAACCTTCGAACGCAGCGGCCACCTTTTTAAGGATGTGCGCCGGGGAGTAGAAGATCAGTTCCAATTGGTGACGGAAGGGGCTTTCGAAAATGGCCAGTCGGCCCGCATCAAGCTCGATACCGCCAACTTCGTTTTTGAAGCGGCCACCACCGAACGCTTCAGCGGCCTGAGAGACAAGAGCCCCTTCATCTACCTGGAAGTCAATTACCGCTCGGACGTCCCCGTGATATTCGGCCTGGTGGGCTTCGATGCCAATGGCCTGCCTTCCTCAGCGGTGGCTCAACTCAACCCGGGCTTTGCCCCCCGGCAGGATTGGAACAAGATCTATTTCAACCTCTCGGAAATAGCCGCCGCGCTCAACAAGGAAGAGTACCAGGTCGTCCTTCAGGCCTTCCTTCCCGTTGAAAACGGGCAGTTCACCCGGCAAAGTGGCAGCGTCTGGCTGGACAACATCAAACTGGTCCATTTCTGAAGAGGGAACCACTAATACGACTTTATGATGCAGCAGAATATGACCCGCCGGCGCCGGCTTCATACCTTGCTATACACCGTAGCTGACTTCATTACGGCAATGCTGTCGTGGGCCTGTTTCTTTCTGTACCGCAAAAGCCTGGAAAATGCCGAGCTGGGCTGGCAGGCCCTCTACGACACTAACTTCTGGTACGGCATCGTGATCATCCCCACCGGCTGGCTGCTTTTCTATTCCATCTTCGACCGCTACAGCGACATCTACCGCCTCTCACGCCTGGCCACCCTGGCCCGTACCCTCTTCCTGAGTTTTTTTGGCGTCCTCTTCCTCTTCTTTACCCTCATCCTCGACGATGTGGTGACCAACTACAAAACCTACTACAATTCTTTCCTCACGCTTTTCCTCCTGCACTTCACCTTCACGGCCACGGTGCGTATGATTCTGCTCACCCGCGCCAGCCGCCGCCTCAAGTCGGGGGAGATCACCTACAATACCCTCATCATCGGCGGCAACCTGAATGCGGTGGAGCTCTACCAGGAGATTGCCACCCGGGAAAAAGGGCTGGGCTACAAATTCATCGGCTTTGTGGATGTCAATGGGCAGCAGGCCAGCGAACTATCATCCCTGCTCCCCAAGCTGGGCAGGATTGAGGAGCTGGAGCAGGTCATCCGGCAATACAATGTGGAGGAAGCCATCATCGCCATCGAAACCTCGGAGCACAACCGGCTGCGGGAGATCCTCAATGTGCTCTTCGATTTTGAAGAAGTACTGGTCAAGATCATTCCCGACATGTACGACATCATGCTGGGCAGCGTAAAGATGAACCATGTTTTCGGAGCTGTGCTCATAGAAATAGAACAGGGGCTGATGCCCAAATGGCAGCGGCTCGTCAAGCGCCTGATCGACCTCCTGGTTGCTGCTTCCATGCTGTTGCTCCTGTCTCCACTCTACCTCTACATCGCCATTCGGGTGCGGCTTTCTTCCCCCGGGCCCATCATCTTCAGCCAGGAACGCATCGGCCAGAACGGCAGGCCCTTCACCATCTACAAATTCCGGTCTATGTACACCGATGCGGAAAAGGACGGCCCCCAGCTTTCTCATGACAACGACAACCGCTGCACCCCCTGGGGAGCGGTGATGCGAAAATGGCGGCTCGACGAGCTGCCCCAGTTCTGGAACGTCCTCATCGGAGACATGTCCTTGGTGGGCCCCCGCCCGGAACGGCGGCATTTCATCGAGC
>CAYVVK010000157.1:10925-11196 GCA_964454855.1 uncultured Phaeodactylibacter sp.
CCGGGTGGCGCCGCATTACAAACACCTGCTGAAGGTGCGCCCGGGCATCACTTCCTGGGGGCAGGTGAAGTACGGCTATGCTTCCAACCTCGAACAGATGCTGCAACGCCTGAAATTCGACATCCTCTACATCGAGAACATGTCGCTGGCCCTGGATTTTAAGATCCTGTTCTATACGGTGCTGGTGCTGCTGCAGGGGAAGGGGAAGTAGGCCGTAACGTTCCAACGTTCCGACGTTCCAACGTTCCAACGTTCCAACGTTCCAACGTTC
>CAYVVK010000158.1:0-8955 GCA_964454855.1 uncultured Phaeodactylibacter sp.
GACTGTCAACTATTTACTGCCGACTGCACTAGGGCCTCCGCCCAGGTGATCGGTACGCGCGCATCCCGTCTTAAGTTGCCGGTTTCACTTTCCCTCCACTCGTTCTCGATCCGGTAAATGCGTTCGGCTCGCTCGTGAAATTTGTCGTAGCTCAGTTCGTCCTGAATATACAGGAAGATCAGAAAACAGACACAGAGACCGGCCGACAGTCCTGCCAGGTTGATCAGGGCAAACCCGCGGTTCTTTTTCAATTTACGGAAAGCCACCCGGAGCTGGTTTTCTACCAGGGGGATATTGAAGGAAAGTGCCTTGAGCAGACCGGATGACCTGCTCCTGTTCCGGTGAAGTTCCTCGCCGATCATCCCCGGGGTTCCCAAATCCGCGACTGCCTTATTAAAGGCTGCTTCTTCCTCCATCCCCGAACCGGTCAGGGCCTCGATCTGATCGCGAAGATGTGTCTCAAGTTCAATTATATCGCCATCCTCAAAATAGGAACTCTTGCGCAAGGATCGCTTCCATTGTTGAATCGCGTCTTCCAGATTGAACATCAGCGTCGGTTTTTAAAAATTACAATCAGTGAGCAAAAGACGGGCCCCACAACTTGATCAGCACCTCGTGAATCTGCGACCATTGCTCTTTTTCTTTTATCAGTTCTTCCTTACCCAGTTCGGTGATGGAGTAGTATTTCCGGCGTCTGCCCTCCTCGGAGAGCTGCCAATGTGAACGGAGCAGTCCCTCCTTTTCCAGGCGGTGCAGCACCGGGTACAACATCCCGTCAGACCATTCCATAGTTCCCCCCGAAAGTTCCTTTACTTCCTGGATGATCTGATACCCGTAGTTATCGCCCTTCTTCAAAATGGTCAGAATCAGGGGTTTGGTGGAGGCGGCCATCAGGCCTTTGGAGAAGTTAGTCATCGATACTTGTTTTGGTTTATCTATCCAAATCACTTCCGGAAAGGACAAATTTTCAGCCATCAGTTTCCTTTTTCACGAGTATCCGCATATATCCTATCCCATTACCTGCTGATTTCTTGCGAAGGGCTGAATATGGCCATAAAGCAAAATTTTTGAAATGAATACAGGTTACGTTTACTGTGATTTTCTATATACAATGATAATCAATGTATATAGAAATACTAAGTAAAAGACTGTCTAAAAAGACAGGGAGCTGACATTTTGTAGGATTTCTCAACCTGAGGTTTGAGTTGATTCTGGCTTTGGCCTAAAGGATGCTGGATGAATGCTGGGTGACCGGCATCACTCCGAAAAACAGCTGTGTGCTGGCCAGGCTACGGGAAAAGAATGTAGGATGAGAGGATTGAAGGATTGAATTAACCCGGAAAATTCACAAGGAATTTTCCGCCCGGAGGGTTGACGAATTGCAAAATTTTGGTTGTCAACTAATTATAAAGATTACACCTTCTTATTCTTCAGCAGAGCAAATACCCAAATTTGGGTATCCAAAATTTTGCAATTGGGATTGTGTAAAAAGCCTAAATTCAAGTTAATTGATAAAAATAGTATTGTGTAAGTGTTACTTTGATAACGGTGAATGTATTTCAAATTCTCCAAGACGAAGCTTGGAGGTACCTTTTTACACAACCCCACAAATGCTTGAAAATCAAAGATTTTCGATCATTCGTCGTCATTATTCATGGCAAGTCCATGAATAATCCGGGCTAGGTGCCGATAGCCCATAAAAAAAGAAACTACCTTAGAAAAGGTAGTTTGAAGTGGGCAGTAAGGCAGTGCAAAGTGGAGAAAAAGGGGGCCGGAAGGACTGGGGGACTTGGGGACTTGGGGACTGTATACTGCATACTGCTTACTGCATACTGTTAGCCCAGCGAGGCGTAATGCCGTTAGGCAAAAAAAAAGCCCGCCCTACCTAGAAGGGTTAGGCAGGCGGGCTACAAATAAAAAGATAGCGTCTCAAAGGGGGTAGAAAACTCAATCAGTTCGTATCAACCATTACCCATGGCGGCCCTTTGATGCTGGGTGCCTCAGTTACCATTTCGGGCCAATGATGTCTACATTGACCACCTGAAGAAAATGGCTGAGGTGGGCATAGGCTGTGTTTGCCGGTGGCAATAAGGGGCAGCCCATGCCTGGCTTCACCTCTTCCTGGGAGCGTAGAAGTAATGATTTCATGTGTTAATTTGATTTGTTATTAGGAAATAAGTAGAGATACCTCTTCTGTTTCCGGGAATTAAGTGGCCACAACATGAAATCAAAACAACAATTGGGATTTTTTCTATCTGGCTTTTTTACTGCGGGAGGATCTCCAGTACGATCTCCCACAGTTTTTCATAAGGCACTACTTCTATTTCAAAAGTCTGATTGGCCATTTCCAGGGGCACCGCTCTGAGGGCCTGCAGCTCTTCCTCCACCTTAGGCCCCACCTCTTCCCGCCGGAAAGCACAGCGGGGCACCTGAAGCAACATTTTCAGGAAGTAGTTACTGCGCTGCACTTGCTCTTCCTGCAGATAGCGGGTGCGGTATTTATCCACGGCCTCCACCCGGTCGATCAGCCGATCATACTTTTCCTCGGCCATGCCCAGGAGCAGCTCGATGATCAGGATGGAGATGTTCATGCCCTGTTTGTCTTTGGAAAAGACTTCCATCTCGTTGATGAATTTGGCCAGCCGGAAATTCCGGCCTTCCTTTTCCTTGCCTTGTTTAGCTTCGAGCTGGCCGGTGTATTCCAGAAAATAGAGATAAGCCTCTGAGATCTTCCAGGTTTCCTGGATGTTTTCGGGCAGGCCGTCGAAATTTTCATTGGCCATGGCCAGTTCCAGGATATCCTCGGCCTTTTGATACTCGCCGGAGTGCATATACAGCAGGAAGTACAACTCGTGCAATTTGAACCAGTTGAAGGAGCCCGGTTCCAAATATTTCAGGCAGGTTTCCGCCGACTGCTTTGCCTTTTCAAACTCGCGAAGCTGCACATGGCAAATGAATTTCTGGTAGTGAAAGATCTGAAGCGGGATGCGGGCCACGAATTTCTTTTTATCGAAAAAAGCGATGGCCCTGTCGCAAACTTCCAGGGTGTTCCGGTAGTCATTCACGCTGGTATGAATGCTGATCTCGATCAGCCTCCCGCAAAGGTGTAATTGATAAGAATGGTATTGGGAGAGTGCATTTTCTACCTGCTGGTAGTATTCACGGGCCTTATCCTGAAATTCCGTCTTGGTCGCTTTGCTGTTGATAAAGCCTATACTGAGGTCGATATAGAATTCCTCAGCGCGGTTTTCTTCGAGCCAGAGCTTTTCATAGGCCTTGAAATCCTTATTGTATTGTTGGTATTTTTTAAAGTCCCCCTCTATGGTGCCATGGAAAAGGCGGAGGGTGTGGCAGATATCTATGGCCAGCTCGGTGAATTCATACTTTTTGGCAATCTTGAGAATTTTCCGGCTGAGGCTGACGGCCGCTACTCTGGCGTTTTTACCAAACAGGATCTTAGCGGCCGCCCAGTCTTTGTAGCATTCGTAATAGGCCTTTTGCCGGTCGTTGTAGGAGGCCTGCTTCAGGTCGATAATAAAGAGAGAATTGACCAGCCGGTCCTTCAGCGTCTTGCGCAGCTTCTGGTAACTGGGAGACTGCTTGTCCGATTCGTAAAAGAACCGGGCAGCCTCATCATCATCGCAAAACCGGCCTTCGCTGAGCAGGTCATAGAATTCCTGCAGGCGGGAGCTTCCGTTACCGGAATTGCCAATGAGCTCAACCGACCTCAACTTGGTCTTCGTCACGATTTGTGTCAAATCAATCAGATCTTTCATAGGGGAACTCGTTGCTTTTTTTGGGGTGGCTAATTTTTCTTTAAAGTAAACCCTTATAAAAAACCAACGTAATACCTGAATATCCTTTGAAGATCAACCCGCCACAGAGCAGGCGAATGACACAACGCTTTCAGTTTGCATGCAGCCATCTCGCGATTTTTGTACCTATTTGTTTGAAATTAGCTCAGTGTCCATCATTAGAGATGGAGCATTTTACGGCCAGCCTTCCTGAACAGGCCCCTGCGGCATGCAGGGCTCCACAGAAACGCCTGGCCTTTAAATCTTTGTTTTGGGATATGGCCTCGTGTAGTATCTAAAACAGTGCCCGGAAAGCGATAAGGGCACTTTTACTCTCAAAAAGCGGCAACATCTTTTTCAGTTGGATGTTTAACCACTGTTTTTTCATTCAGATATAATCGATTTCCGGAGAGGAAGTTGAATGGCAAGCCTAAATAGCTTAAATTTAGTCAAGCCATAAATATCGGAAAAAACATCAACTTAAAGGCCACACATTCATGTAGAAATAATGTAAATTTTTCATGTACGTTTTTTAGCCCCATTTTCCCTCAGTTATGATTCACATTGCCCTTATCGATGACGACCCTCTGGTGCGGGATGTAATAAAGTTCCTGCTGGAAGGCCGCCCTGAGCACTATAAGCTCGTTCTGGAATCTCCTTCCATGGGCCACTTTTTTGAGCATTTGCAACTTGAGGATAAGCTGGACATCCTCATTCTCGATGTCAGCCTGGAAGAAGGCAATAGCCTCGAGCACCTTGGCAAGCTAAAACAATTGCTTCCTGATGTAAGGGTCATTATCTCTACGGGCCACGATGATCCCGGTTTTTTCCTGGAGGCCCTCCGGAAAGGAGCTTCCAGTTATATCGTAAAGGGAGCCGGCAACAACCGCCTGCTGGATGTCATCCAGGCCACTTATGAAGGGGGCGCTTATCTGGAGCCCAAACTCGCTCCCGGGCTGGTCAGCCTGATATCCGTTAAAAAAGAAACCGCGGTAAAAGGAGTGGGGTATTCCCCTCTGAAGAATATTGATAAAATGGAAATAGGCCTGCACCAACGCGAGGTACAGGTGATCAATGGGTTGGCACAAGGGCATACCTATAAAGAGATCGCCAGCAATAATTACATCAGCATCAATACCGTACGCCACTATGTAAAATCCATATACAGAAAACTGGGCGTATCCGGCAAGGAGGAACTGTTGGCTTATCTAAACAGCCTGTGAAGGCAGCAGTACGGTTAGGGTAGTACCTTCTCCCTTTTTACTATTTATTTTCATTTCCCCTCCATTGGCCCCGAGAATATCTACCACAATACTCAGCCCCAGGCCCATACCCTGCTCTCCGGCGGTCCCCCGGTTGGTGGGATGAAGATAAGAGGCTTGAATTTGCTTCAGTTGTCGGAATGTCATACCTACTCCTTCATCCTGTACCTCGACGGCTACCCGGTTTTCTTTCGAAAAAGTGCGCAGGGTAACCCTGGCTCCGTCGAAGCTGAATTTTATGGCGTTAGACAGCAGGTTGCGTATGATGAGGCCCAGGGCCTGTCCATCGAATAAGGCATGCAGGCCCGGTTCAAATTCATACCGAATATGGATATTCTTCAACTCTGCCGCCTGGTTCAGAGGCTGTACGGCACTGAGGATGGCCGGTTCTACTTCAATGTTTCCCGGCTGAAACTTTATTCGTCCGGATTGCATGAGGCTCCATTGCAGCAGCTGATCCAAGAGATCACTACTGTTTATCGCAGCCTTCCTGGCCTTTTCCCCTAATTGCCCCAGTCCATCAAAATCTTTCTTTTCCGTATAGTGGCCGATGCGCTGAGCCAGGTTGCCGAAATACATCAGCGGGCCGCGCAATTCATGGCCCAGAATGGAGAAGAGCTTATCTTTAGTAGCGTTCATTTCCTCGAGGCGGCCTTTCTGGCGGGCGATCAGTTTGCGGTCCTGCTCGATCTGTGCTGTTCGCCGGGCCACTTCCAGTTCCAGCTCCTCTTTGGAGCGCCTCAGCTGGCGCACCCGCCACCGAAAAACAACCACTCCCAGGCCGGCCAGCAACAATACCAGCAGCAGGACGAACCACCACTGCTGATAAATGGGGGCGTAGGAGACTATGGGAAAGCGTAATTCATTTTCCGCCCATACGCCATCACGGCCCATGGCCCGTATTCTCAGGTTGTACTCTCCATAGGGAAAGCCTCCCAGGCGGAGAATGTTATCGTTGAGTTCATGCCATTCCTCTTCCAGGCCCTCGATGGTGTAGGCGTAGCGGTGTTCTTCCGGCGCAAGATAATCCTGAAGGATGAAGCGCAGGGAGAAAAAATTACTGCCTTTTCGCAGTTCGATCTTTCCAGCCTTCCTAATCTGGGCGGTGCGTTCCGTCATCCCCCCCATTGAACGGTCGTATTGTAAAAACTCCAGTAAGCTTACCGGCGTGAGGTTTTCCTCTGCAAGGGGAATATTTGCCGGGTCGAGAACAATAAACCCATCAATGCCTCCGAAGGCCAGCCGGCCATCAGCTAAGCGGAGATGTGCCGTATAATTGAACTCCTCTGAGGGCAGGCCATGAGTTTTATCCAATACCGTTACCTTTCTGCTTTCGGGGTCAAAACGCATCAGGCCGTTGTTACTGGGCAACCACAGAAAACCCTGCTCATCAGCATAGGCAGCATAAATGAAATTGCTTGAAAAGCCATCTTCCAGGGTAAATTGTTCGAAGCGGCCGCCCCTCCTGTCCCAGCAGATCAGCCCACCGCCCCGGCTGCTGATCCAGAACCGGCCATCGGGGCTTTCATATAAATGGTAGAGGTCTTCGAAAGGCAGGCCCTCGATGCGCTTTAGCTGCTCCGTTTCCAGGGAAAGGAGGAACAGGCCGCCGTCCGTGATCAGCCACAGCCCTTCCTCATTTTCGAAAATGGCCCGTACACTTTTTTTTCCCAGCCCGAACTGCTCGTTGGCCGTATCGTAAAACTGCAGCTGTTGGGCCGTGGTATTCACCACAGCCAGGCCCTTCTCTGTACCCACCCAGACACGGCCTTTGCTGTCGATGAAGGGTTGCAGCGTGACCACCGGTACCGAATCCGGCCCTTTGAGGGCAGGATACATTTCCCATTCATCCTCGCCGGGAATACCATAGGCCACCATCTCTTTATGGGAAGCCAGCCAGACCCCTCCATCTCCGGCTTCACAGGCCCCAATTCCCACATCTAACGGCCCGGAAGCCACCGGCTGAACATCACGGCTATAGATATCTACGTCCTGTGGCCCTTTGTAGGTATTGACAAAGAGCCGGCCCGGGCCTATCTCCGCCATGCCCCTTATACTCATCCGCCGGCCATCTAAGAAACACTGAAACATCTTATTTCTGGCCTCCAGCAGCAGTATATTTTCCGGAAGCCTCAGCCAGGCCAGGCCGGTACAGTCGAAAAACAGCTGTGTTTCCAGAGGGAGAATCTGTTCTTCACGGAGTAAAGGCAGAGCATCATCTAAATCAAAAACAGAGTCCCCAGAACCATCAAGGACGGCCAGTTCATTGGTTCTCAGGCACCAGAATAATCCATCCGGAGACTGCTGAATGCTCCAGAACGGACGGATGTCCACTTTCCCGGCATAGTGGGTGAAAAGGCCGGGCCGCCCCGGGAACTTGAGGTAAGAAGTACCCCAAATATGATTCCCTGACCTGACAAGCAGTATCGTGTCGTTTATGGCATTGAGGCTATAGGGCCAGAAGGGCAAAGGTTCGCACTCCAGCACCCGTCCGCTGCTGTCGACATTAAGGATCGCATCAGGAGTGCGCAGCCAGTAACTGCCGGCGGCTCCGGGTAGGGGGGCGGACATGGGCAGTTGCCCGCCATTATCCAGGACCAGCTCGAACCGGCCATTTTTATAGCAGTAGGCTTTACCGGATTTGGTGCCTATATAGATCTCCCGCTCCTTTCCGGAGCGCAATTCGAAAACCTCTTTTTCGGAAAAGGGAGCCTGGCCGCCAAAGTACTCCTGAAAGGTAAAGGCCCTTTCTGTCTCCGGGTCGAAGATCATGCCGGAAGGATCGTGCATACCAGGGAGGCCCTTGTAATTCCGCCAGTTAAGGCCCCATATCCACAGCGCCCCCTCTGTACTTTCCAGCAGCAGGTTGCCCCCTTCGATAACTCCCTCTACATAACTTTTAATGCTTTCTCCATCATAACGGTCCAGCCCCTCCAGAGTGGATATCCAGATATCACCACGCTTATCCTGCAAAATGCCGCGGGTGAAGCGGCTCGACAGGCCGTCCTTCGGCCCGATCATGCGGTACTGCACCGTATACGGCTGGCTGTGAATAATGGCAGGCATTACCAGCATAAACTCAATAAAAAGAAATAAAGCACGTATATCCTTCATACACATTCCTTGGCAGGCTAGAGCGATGGGAAATGCATACGCCAAATATACAGTTTTATGCCATTATTTACAGGCTGCTGATTTTTAAAACCGATAGCTCAGCCCCATGGTAAATACATGGGGCGCGCCAATCCCCAACTCCCCGTTGAAGCCCAACTGCTCTGTAATGTAGCCCCGCAAGCCAAAGAGGATCAGCTGAGGGGCGAAGGTGACGCCCGCTGTTTTCGGAGGGTCAAACTCAGGATCATCGGGCCCTCCGGTAAAGGACCAGTTGCTCAGGCCTACCCTCACGCCCGAGTACATGTCCAACTCTTCGTTGGAGCCGTAATGCACCAGGCCCCGGAGCCCCACATTGAAACGGGAAACGCGCAGGTCAAAGTCCTCATTATCTTCTCCATAATCACTGTAGGCCAGTTTGAAGCGCTGGTAGGAAAGGCCGCCCCCGAGGCTGATGCGGTTGTTGACCGCATGATCGTAGGTGAGTTGCAGGGCCGGCGGAGCGCTGGCATCTACCTGGTCATCCAGATTAGCCAGGCCGAAGAGTGCGCCAGCCAGGCTGAAGCCGCCGTTGATACTGAGCACCGACTGCCCCTGGCTGGTTTGGGCGGAAAGCGTCGCCACACACAGGAGAAGAGTGAAAAAAGAAAGGGTGGATTTCATAGGTTCTGTTTTGTTTTATTTCTTTCCAAACGAATACTTCCTGCCATTTAGCAGCAGCGGGCCGGGGATTAACAAGAATTTAAAGCGCAGGCAAAAAAAAGCGGCGGTTTTTGCTGTAATTGGGG
>CAYVVK010000158.1:8965-11123 GCA_964454855.1 uncultured Phaeodactylibacter sp.
TCGCCGGGGGTTTCGGGCCGAGTAGTAGACGAAGAACTGGCCGTTTTCCTTGTAATTGGGGTGGAAGGCCAGGCCGAGCAGGCCTCTCTCGTCGTAAGAAGAATTCAGGCTGATCACCTTGTCGGAAATGTCGAGAAAAGGTTCTGCATTCAGGCTGCCGTTTTCCATGATCATGATCTGCCCCGTCTGTTCGACGATGAACAGGCGGTCATCATCTGTATTGGGTGTGAAGGCCATAGCTACGGGTGAGGTGAGGCCACTGGCCATTTCTTCCAGGCCTATTTCACCGGGGGTTTCAAAAGTATCGTCGTCCAGGGCGCAGGCCGCGTAGGTAAGGGCCAGCAGGGCGACGAGCAACAGTTTTGCAAAATGGTTTTTGAGCGTCATCATGTTCTTGTTCTTTTATAGTGCTTGAATCACAACATCATCTACCTGTTCCAACAGGAGGCAGGCATCGATGTTCTGCCATCAATACCTGAATGGTGTGATTTCCAGAATTCCCTCTACTCTTCCAGGCCTGAAGGCTTGCGTCGTCAAAAACAGTTTTGAAAAAATCCTTCGGCTGGAGTATTTTGGCAGCTGAAATACGGATGGCGGGCGAAAAAGGAGTGTCATTGCCGGTGCATCTATCCGGCCCTGGCCAAAGCGCCGGCATTACAGCTCAGGCAAAGCAGGCTCTTTATTGAGCCTCAGCTGCCGGGGCCATAACGAAAAACTAACACAAATGAGCCTGAGAAAGACTTTCACCTTCACCTTTTCCGCCCTGATCACCCTGTTTTTCCTCTGGGGCCTGCTTATTGCCCTGAATGACATCCTGGTGCCGCACCTCAAAGCGGCTTTCAACCTGCAGCACTGGCAGGCGCAGCTGATCCAGTTCTTCTTTTTCGGCGCCTATTTCCTGATGAGCCTGCCGGCGGGCTACATCATCCGCCGCATCGGTTATAAGGGGGGCATCGTCCTGGGTCTGGTGCTGATGGGCCTGGGCTGTTTCCTTTTTTACCCGGCCTCCATTGTAAAGATATACGGCTTCTTTCTGGTAGCGCTGTTCATCCTGGCCTCCGGCACCACCATCCTGCAGGTGGCGGCCAACCCCTACGTCGCCGTGATCGGCCCGGAAGAGACGGCCGCCAGCCGCCTCAACCTGGCCCAGGGTTTCAACTCGGTGGGGCATACCATTGCGCCGCTGTTCGGTTCCTGGCTCATCCTGCAAAACACAAAAGTAGTGGACGTCACCACCGTACAGGGCCCCTATATTTTTCTGGCGGCCGTGCTTATTGCCATCGGCATTATTTTTGCTTTCCTCAAGCTGCCGTCTATCGAGTATGAAGAATCCAGCCGTAGCGGCTTTGATCTGTGGAAACATCCTCAGCTCTACCTCGGCGCACTTGCCATCTTCTGTTATGTAGGCGCCGAGATCGCCATCGGCAGCTTTCTAGTGGTCTATTTCACCGAAGAACCGACCATACTGCTGGATGTGAAGACGGCAGGCAGCTATGTGTCCTACTACTGGGGCGGCGCCATGGTCGGCCGTTTTATGGGCGCCATTGCCCTGGGCTCTGCCGATAAGTCGCCCCGGAAGCTGCTGCAGATGCTGGCCATTCCGGCCCTGGCTTTCATCGTGGTGTTCACAGTCGCTCAAGTTAGAGGGCTGCCCACCACTATGGCTTTCGGCTTCCTGACGATGATGCTGCTCAATTACGGTGCTTTCCTATTTGGTAAGAATACCCCTTCCTCTATCCTGGCACTCTTTGCCGCCTGCAACATCGCCCTGCTGGCCGTCACCATGTCTACAGAAGGTAAGGCCGCCATCTGGTCCATTCTGGGTATCGGCCTGTTCAACTCCATCATGTGGTCCAACATCTTCACCTTGGCCATTGCGAAGCTGAAGCAATACACCAGTATCGGCTCTTCCCTGCTGGTGATGATGATCATGGGCGGCGCCATCATCCCCCTGCTGCAGGGTTTCGTAGCGGATATTCCTGCCGTGGGCGTGAAGTTCTCCTACTTCGTGCCGATGGCGGCCTATGCTTATCTGCTGTTTTACGGGCTGCGGGGATATCGGCCGGTTGGGGTTGGTTCGTGATCCCTGCCTACGCCGAGGCTTCGCTAATCTTTATACACAAAAATTCGAGAATAGACATGACGGGTTGAATCTGCC
>CAYVVK010000159.1:0-1306 GCA_964454855.1 uncultured Phaeodactylibacter sp.
GCAACGACCACGCACGTACTGCCATTCAGCTCCGCTTTGCAAAAAGACAATTTCTACGCCACCCAGTTCCACCCCGAGAAGTCCGGCAGTGTGGGAGAGCAGATCATCCGGAACTTTCTGAAAACAGGAGTGTCCTAGAATCAATTGACAGATGGCCAGCCTTATAATAGGTGGATAAGCTGTTGGTTATTGCGACTGCCCACTGCCTCCCTCCTTCGCCCGTAAGGGCTTCGGCGGGCGAAGACTGCCGACTGCACTAATCCTCCAGGTCGGTAACCAGTAGGCTGATCCGGTATTCCTCCTCTTCAATAGGCTCCGTATGAACGGGGTAGGGGGCCACTTCCAAAAGTTCGATGATATAGCCGCCGACGGTATCGCGCGCCAGTTTGGCATCACCAGCCTGGCTGGTAAGCAGTACGGAGGTGTCGCCGGTAGGCAGGCCGACAGCAAGTTTGACAACGGCTCTTCCCTGCCATACGCATTCTACGCCGGTAGGGCAGCGTGAATCTTCAATGACGTCAGCAAAGGTTACGGAAAGGCTGCCGCATTCGCAGTCGCCGGTGCCTTGCCAGGGCAGCTCGAAGGCCTCTCCCAGTTCAAAGTTGGCCGGGCCGTTTATTTCATTTTTATCACAGGAAAACACCAGTAGCCCCAATGCGAGAACGGAAAGCAACATCATGTTTTTCATAGTTTCGGTTTTACCTTAAGGACGACGGACCGGCCGCCGGGTGTTGGGGCGGTTTAGTTAATTATTTCCTAAATTCGCCCTGGTAAAAAGACAAACTGTACTTATTTTAAAACCATGTCGCGTCGATGGTTAGGCCAATAATGGGCTATACAAAACTTCCAGCTCCGGTCTCATTCCTTGATACGGGGTTCCCTACGGCTGCTTCCGACTTCCGACTTCCAACTTCCGACTTCGCATCATGCAGATCATCCCCGCCATTGATATTATCGACGGCAGGTGCGTTCGCCTCACGCAGGGCGACTACGCCCAGAAAAAAGTCTACCACGAAGATCCCCTGGAGGTGGCCAGGGAATTCGAAAGCCACGGCATCCGCCGCCTGCACGTAGTAGACCTCGACGGCGCCAAGGCCAAACACATCGTCAACCATAAAGTACTAAAGCGCATCGCCACCCACACCGCCCTGTGGATCGACTTCGGCGGCGGCCTGAAATCCGATGAGGATGTCAAAATTGCCTTCGAGAGCGGCGCTAGGCAGATTACCGGAGGCACCGTAGCAGTAAAAGATCCCGAGCTCTTCCTCGGCTGGCTGGAGCAGTACGGCCCGGAGCGCATCATCCT
>CAYVVK010000159.1:1316-4420 GCA_964454855.1 uncultured Phaeodactylibacter sp.
GGGCGGATTTTAAAGACGGAAAGATCGCCGTCAGCGGCTGGCAGGAGCAGAGCAGCCACGATCTGTTCGACTTTCTGGACAATTACACGGAAAAGGGCATCCAATACGCCATCTGCACCGACGTATCCAAAGACGGTATGCTGCAGGGCACGGCCCTGGATACCTACAAAACCATCATGGCCCGCTTCCCGCAGCTGAAGCTCATCGCCAGCGGAGGGGTGGACTCCCTGGAAGAGGTGCAAAAACTGCGGGAGGCGGGCTGCTATGGGGCGATCATCGGGAAGGCGATCTATGAGGGGAGGATCGGCCTTCGGGAGCTTATGGAACACGGACGACACGAATAAACACGGGCAATCACGGAATGCTGTCCGTGAACCTCTGTGTAGTTTCGTGTCGTCCGTGTTCTATACCGGCGTACATGGGCGTGACGTTCTCCAGGTGATCCTTGCCTGGCTCCCGGAAGTGCGAATAGGCGATGTCTACTGTAGCGGCAGCTAGTGCAGTCGGCAGTAAATAGTTGACAGTCGGCAGTCGAAATAATCAACGGGTTATCAATCTATTATAACACCAACTACCTGTCAATTAATTCACTCCCAAAGCACTAG
The DNA here is from genome assembly GCA_964454855.1 of uncultured Phaeodactylibacter sp. Lineage (GTDB taxonomy): Bacteria > Bacteroidota > Bacteroidia > Chitinophagales > Saprospiraceae > CAYVVK01. The sequence continues at coordinate 1,922 of CAYVVK010000159.1, forward strand.
CACCGAATGAACAAAGAAAGACAGCTCTAAGATGAAAATTCTCCGAACAACAAGCAAGGGCCAAACTGCCGGTACTGCCATTCCTGATGTGAAACCCCTTGCCAATTGATCAAGCCGTTACTGAACTTTACCACTGCTTAGCGACGCGCGATCAATAACTGTCGGCTTTCTAGGAGTGCTTTTTCCTTTATCCTGCGTTGAGGAACCGCCGCCCTTAGCCCCACTAAGGGCGGGAACCCTCGCCTTGGCTAAAGAAAAAATCACTGGCCTAGCCAAACACGACACTTATTAAACGCGCGTCGCTTAGCATATTATGTTATTTTTGAGCCCGATCTTAAAAGCTGAATATTACTATGCTAGCCAAACGCATCATCCCCTGCCTCGACATCAAGGACGGCCGCACCGTCAAAGGGGTCAACTTCGTCAACCTCATCGATGCCGGCGACCCGGTGGAGCTGGGGGCGCTCTACAGCGAAAAGGGGGCCGACGAACTGGTCTTTCTCGACATCACGGCCACGCACGAAAAGCGCAAGACCCTGGCTGCCCTGGCTCGCGACATCGCCCGCCACCTGAACATCCCCTTCACCATTGGCGGGGGCATCAGCTCGTTGGAGGATGTGGATGTGCTGCTTTCTTCCGGGGCGGATAAGATCTCCATTAATTCCGCCGCCGTGCGCAATCCCGGCCTGGTGGATGAGCTGGCGAAGAATTTCGGCAGCCAGTTCGTGGTGGTGGCCGTAGACGCCAAACTGATGAACGGCGACTGGTACATCCACCTCAGTGGCGGCCGCGTACCCACGGAGATCCGGCTGCTGGACTGGGTGAAGGAGGCCGAAAACCGCGGAGCAGGCGAGATCCTGTTCACTTCTATGAACCACGACGGCACCAAGGGCGGCTTTGCCAATGAAATTACCGCTAAGGTGTCGGAATCCCTCTCCATTCCGGTGATCGCTTCCGGAGGGGCGGGCAGCGTGGAACACTTCTACGACGTCTTTACGGAAGGTAAGGCCGACGCAGGCCTGGCTGCCTCGATCTTTCACTTTCGCGAGATCGAGATCGTGGACCTGAAGGAATACCTGCGGGAACAGGGCATTACCGTACGGCTGTAGGGCAGTTTTTAGTAGGCCGAATGCAGTATGCAGTCGGGCGGTGGGCGAACTGCGAACTGCGAATCGCGAACTGCAGACAACAAACAGCTCAAAATCCTGACAAAGTCGAAAATCCGACAGCGAAGGCTACGATCATACCAATGACATACAGCCCTATCAGGGCGATGGACAGAATGCCGATGAATTTGTAATGCGCATTCAGGTTGGAAAGGGCATCGTTGAGCGCCTCGGGGTCTTCCTGCTGCACCGCTGTCTGCGTTTGGGAGGAAAAGCGGTAGAGATACAAGACCGGGAAGAAGTACACCACTGCCAGGATAAAGTAGAAGATGGAAAACAGTGCCGGAGGGAATGGCATAGGGCTGTTACCCATGGTATCCGACATAAAGGAGAACATGGCTGCCGAAGCCACGCCGCCGATGGCCATAAAGCCTACGCCGATAAAGCCCAGGATAGACAGAAAGAAGGCCCAGCGGGCGGTGGAACGAAGGTGGCTGATGGCGGTGGCGTTGAGGCGAAAAGCATCTTCATTGCCGAGGTCGAGAGGTTGGTTGGTTTCCATATTTTTGCTGTTGGTTTATATAAGGTGTTTTGCCCTGAAATTACGAAATATCGAAAAAAGAAATACCATGAATATCGAGGAACTTGATTTTGAAAAAGGAGGAGGGTTGCTACCGGCCATCGTTCAGGATGCCGATACCGGCAAGGTGCTCATGCTGGGCTATATGAACGAGGAGGCCCTCCAACAGACTCTGGACACCGAAAAAGTGACTTTCTTCAGCCGCAGCAAGGCCCGCCTCTGGACAAAGGGCGAAACTTCCGGCAATACCCTAAAATTGGTGGACATCCGCTCCGATTGCGATAAAGATACCCTGCTCGTGCTGGCCCACCCCCGCGGCCCCGTCTGCCATACCGGCTCCGATACCTGCTGGGATGAAACCAACCGCCACATCAACTTCCTGGCGCACCTGGAGCGGGTCATCCACAGCCGAAAGGGCGCCGGCCCGGAGACCTCCTATACGGCTCAGCTCTTCGCCCGCGGCATCAACAAGATCGCCCAGAAGGTGGGCGAAGAAGCCGTAGAGCTGATCATCGAGGCCAAGGACGAAAACGAAACCCTCTTCCTCAACGAGGCGGCTGACCTGATGTACCACTATCTGGTGCTGCTGGCGGCTAAAGGGTATCAGCTGGATGAAGTGGTTAAGGTGCTGGAGGAGCGGCATGGGTGAAGGGCGGTTTTGCGGTGTTAAGGTGTATTGGTGTAAAGGTTTTCGGTATTGCGGTTTTTTGGTTTTGTGGCGTTACGGTGTATTGGTGTCCGGCAAGCGATTGGCTGCCTTTGACAGCGGTTTCATTTTTTGCGAAAAAATGTTGAACTTTAATGTACTTAGGG
>CAYVVK010000159.1:4430-11109 GCA_964454855.1 uncultured Phaeodactylibacter sp.
GGCCGGAGAAAAATAAGTTCCTCGTTTCAGGCGAGCTATTTTTTCGCCAGACAAGGCGCGGGGAGGGAGCCTAGCAGCGCTAAGTGACTGATCCCGCAACGCAGTATGGCGGAAAAAGAGCCGTATCAAATGGGGAAGTTATTCTTCGCCGGCCCCTTATCGTAAGAAACTTATTTTCAATGCTTAATTGTTACGTTTACGAACAAATTAAGTAGGTGGACAGAACAATATAACCCAGGCGGGTTTCGCTGCGCTCAACAATTCAACAATGTAACCCAGACCCATACGGGCCCGTACCGGGGCGGGTTTCGCCATGCTCAACAATCTGCCCGGAACGCCTGAGAACAAAGCGTTTCAGGCTCTGCTTTCGAAGCAGTATAAGCAAACTAAATCTGTCCACCTACTTAACTGAGATGACCAAAATAACTATCCAAATAAAGGATGAAAAAAAGGCAGAACTCATAAAGGCTATTCTTGATTATCTGGGAATTGAGGTAGTTTCTGAAGAGGTTCAGGAGAAAGTTCCCAAATCTTCTGTTGACGACTTTTATGGACAGTTTGGTCTGGACCTGAGTAATTTTAAATTTGATAGAGAGGAAGCAAATGCCCGATAGGATCTTTATCTGAGTACTGCTTTGGAGAAAGAATGTACCATCCTTATACTCGGAAGATTTGCAGAACGGGCAGATTGTCTACGATAGATTGAAGATCATAAACCCATTTATGAATCATTAGTTACTATTGATTTCCTTCAGTTTTTATGCTATCCCGCCCGATAGGCAGGCAGCATAAACCAAAACGCCGTCCCCTCATTCGGCCGGCTCTGCACCTGGATGCGGGCATTGTGGATCTCCAGGATCTTTTTCACGATGGCCAGCCCCAGGCCGGCTCCTTTTTCTTTTCCGTTGCCGTTGCCCGCTTTGCGGTACCGTTCGAAGATGTGTGATTGCTCGTTTTCCGGAATGCCGGGGCCGGTATCTGAGATGCGGACCTCCACCCCCTGCTCGTGGTTTTTGAGCTGTATGGCGATCCGGCCGCCCTCGGGTGTGAATTTCAGGGCATTATCCATCAGGTTTTGCAGCACCCGCTCCACCAGGGCCACATCGGCGAATACCAGGGGCATCTCCGGAGGGGCGTCCAGTTGTATGTCGATGCTCTTTTCTTCGGCGAGGATCTGGTATTTTACCGATACGTCCTGCGCCAGTTCGGAAAGCAGGAAAGGTTCTTTTTCGGGCTCTATCTGGCCGGCCTCCAGTTTGGAGTATTCGAAAAGCTGGGAGATGAGGCGGGAGAGTTTTTCGGAGCTGTCGTAGATGATCTCCAGGTATTTCCTGCGCGCTTCGGGCGGCAGGCTGTCCTCTTTCATAAGCAGGGTCTCGATGTAGCCCTGCACAATAGACAGGGGGGTGCGCAGGTCGTGCGACACATTGGCGATGAGTTCCTGCCGCAGCCGGTCCATAGACTGCAGCTGCTCGATATTGGCGTTGATCTTGTCCGCCATTTCGTTGAAGGTATCGGCCAGCACCACCAGGTCTCCCTTGGCGTGCTCCGGGATGCGCACCTGATAGTCTCCTTCCTTGAAGCGGCGCACCGTTTCGATCACCCGCCGCAGGTTGCGCGTGATCAGCCCGATGGCGATCAGGCCGATCACCAGGGCGGCAACAAGGGCCAGGAAGAACATATTGGCGCCCAGTTGCAGCATGTAGCTGCCAAACAGATTGGACGTAACGGCAGCCTGCTCCTCGCTGGCCAGGATGATGTACGCATAGCCGGTCAGCCGCCCGTCTTCGATCACCGGAGCGGCGGAAAAGGCTTTCTGCTCTCCCGGGTTCTTGGGGTCGTCGCCCAGTACGAATACTTCGCCTTCGCTTTGGATGAATTGCTTTACCGGGCCCAGGCTGACGCTTTCGCGCTTCACCGACTTATAGGGCACCACATAGTCAATGATATTTCCGGCGGTATCCAGCAGGTAGACTTCCACGCTGGGGTTGATCACCATCATGGAGTGCATGATGTCATGAGTGGCGGCGGTATCCGGCCGGCCGTTCACCAGCGGCTGCGTTTCTTTGACCAATTGTCTGGCTATGCCGCCGTATAGTTTCTGGTTGACCTCCTGCAGGTACCGGCCTGCGGTATAAGAGGTGATAAAGATATACCCTACCCCCAGCAGCGCGAGTACGAGCAGCAGAATGGCGGAGATCTTCCAGTAGAGCCGGTTGAGGCCAGGTTTGATCATCATAGGATTTATAGTTCTTCGTTGAAGCGGTAGCCGATGCCCCAGGTGGTCAGGATGTAGCGGGGCGTGGCCATGTCCGGCTCGATCTTTGACCGCAGGCGGTTGATGTGTGAATTGACGGTATGCTCGTAGCCGTCGAAATCGTACCCCCAGACCAGGCTTAGTATGCGGGAACGGTCGTAGCTCTTCCCGGGGTTGGAAGCCAGCAGGGCCAGCAATTCAAATTCTTTGCGGGAGAGGTCCACTCGCTTCCCTCCCAGGGTGACTTTCTTGCGGTCCAGGTCGATGGCCAGCTCGCCGAATACCAGCTTCGAACCGCTTCTGGCAGCTGCCTTGGGCTGCTGTACCCGCTCCGCCCGGCGCATCAGCGCTTTGGCGCGGGCGATGAACTCCCGGATGCTGAATGGCTTGGTCAGGTAATCATCGGCGCCCAGTTCCAGGCCCAGCACCTTGTCGATCTCTTCCGATTTGGCAGTGAGCATCAGAATGGGAGTAGCATTCTGAGCGCTGCGCAACTGCCGACAGACCTCCAGGCCATCCTTGCCGGGAAGCATGATGTCCAGGATGATGAGGTCAAAAGGGCTTTCCATGGCCTTTTCCAGGCCTTCGTTGCCATCGTAACTCTTCTCCAGGCTGAAGTTGAGGTCTTTGAGATGGATCTCCAGCAGGTCTACAATATTGCGGTCGTCTTCGATCACTAATACTCTTTTCATAGCTAGGGGGATTTTTTCAGTGGGCAGTCTTCGCCCGTCGAAGCCCTTACGGGCGAAGGAGGGAGGCAGTTTGCAGTTGTCCCACCGGAAATATTTGATCTGCTCAAGGTAACGGCTAAGTATCACAAAAGCATCACAAAAAGCTACAGATTGCTTCATATTATAACAACGCAAACCGCTATATCTGCCTGACAGCCAGTAGGTTTTAGTGAGCAAACTGTCTTGGCCATGACATCCCGGCTGGGATATGGCGCACTGGATTTTTGTGATTTATACTGATAATCAGTGTGTTATGGGATTGACCGCCTTGTTGCCAAACTCCTGTGATCTTTTTGTGATTCAATGCAGCAGCCCCGCTCCTACCTTTGTGTCCGATCGCGCGATATGAGAATTTTTTAACCGATTAAAGTATTGAAATGAAGGCCTTATTCGGCAAAATCTCGTAAACAATTCTAAACCTTATTCCCATCATGAAATACACCACCCTTTTGCTGATCGTTCTTGCCCTTGGCGGCTGCATTGGCGATGACATCATCTTCGATACCGTACCTGCCGCGCTGCGCATCACCAACCCCGTAGATTCGCTTACGGTAGGAGAGACGCACCAGTTCGAAACCCGCTACACCAACAACATCGGTGTGGCGGAGGAACAGCCCGTGTTCTGGTCTTCTTCCGACGAGGAGATACTGTCCGTAAATGATGATGGCCTGGCAACGGCGCTTAAGGAAGGAGTGGCCGAGCTGACGGCCGAAGTTGTCGTGGACGGGCAGGAATCCGTAATGGCGGCCCTGCAGGTCACTGTAAGCATGGAGGAAGTCATTGATGATCCTTCCGAAATGCGCGGCGGCACCATCCGCACCACCAGCTCCTACCTGCTGGAAGGCAGCTTTGAAGTGCGGGAAGACGGCGACGGCATCATCATCGACATTGGAGAGGATTACCGGGCTTCTACCGCCCTGCCGGGTTTATACCTCTACCTTACCAACAACCCGTCAACAGTTAACAATGCGCTGGAGATCGGCGCCGTAGAAGTATTTGAAGGGAAGCACAGCTATCGCGTTTCCGGCGTCGGCCTGTTCGATTACGACTACCTGCTCTATTGGTGCAAGCCCTTCAGTGTAAAGGTGGGCGATGGAGAAATAGAGTAGCTTAACCAATAAAATAAAGATCCATGAAAAAGAACATCATATCCTGGGGGCAATTGTTTCCCAAACGCCTGGCACCGGTTTTCATCCTTCTGCTTTGCTTCTTCAGCCAGGCCCTGCTGGCCGGCGGCGGCTGGCCCCAGCCCAAAGGCAAGGGCTACTTCAAACTGGGCCAGTGGTGGGTCATTTCCGATCAGCACTACACCGATGCCGGCCTGCTGGACCCCAATGTCACCAACGGTATTTTCAACACCAGCCTGTACGGAGAGTACGGATTCACCAACCGTCTGACTGGGGTGCTGTATTTCCCTTTCTTCAGCCGCGCTTATTTCAACAACACCATTTCCGGCACTACCGGGGAAACCATCACCTCTGGTGAGGCCATCAACTCCATCGGCGATGCGGACCTGAGCCTTAAATACGGCCTCCTCATCAACGGCCCCGTAGCCCTCAGCGCCACCCTGGCCCTGGGCCTGCCGTTGGGAAATGACAAGGGCGGCACCGCCGGCAACCTGCAAACCGGCGACGGCGAATTCAACCAGATGATCACCATAGATGCCGGAAAAGGGTTTCGTGTCGGGGAAAAGAACAGCGCCTATGTGAATGCTTACGTCGGCTTTAACAACCGCACCAATGACTTTTCCGACGAGCTGCGCTTCGGCATCGAAGGCGGTTTTACCTTTCTGCAGAACCGCCTGACGGCCATCGGGAGGCTTTACGGTGTACAGTCGCTGCAGAACGGCAAGCTGCCCAGCGAGCTGTCCAACAGCACCAGCATCTTCGCCAACAATGCCGAACACCTGACCGTTGCTCCGGAACTGGCTTATAATATTACCGACAAGTGGGGCGTATCGGCGGGCATGGGTTATGCCCTGTCCGGGCAGCTGATATTCGCAGCGCCTTCTTATAATGTAGGGGTATTTGTGAGGTTGTAGCCTCGATGGCGTCAATCCACGACCCCAAAGAAGCGCCCCGCCCAGTAAGAAGAGAAGAAGTCGATGTCTTTGGCGAACTGCCCTTCCGCGCCGCCCTGTTTTTCACCTATACCGGGGTCTACAGCAATAGCATGGCCGAGCTCGCTCATGCTGTACTGTACGATCACTGCCCGGCCGGTGCTGTCCGGAAAGGCTGTTCGCTTGACCCGTTCATTGCCTTCGAAAGGGGATTCTTCCACCGGCTCCGTCCGTTCGAGATCGTACAGGCTAACCCACTGCTTGGACAACTCCGTAGCGTTGATGATGTTGACGATGGGGTCGTCCACGCCATGGAAAACGACCAGGGCAGGGTAGGTGCCGGTGAAATCCTGATTCTGTTTCCGCACCCGCTCTTCCCACTCCTCTGCGGTGAGCACTACTTCGCCCTTCATGGCAGCGAAGCCGGAGGAAAGGCCATCGGCCGCTCCATAGGGGATGCCCGCCATGACCGCGCCGGCCCGGAAAAGATCGGGATATACCGCCAGCATGGCAGCTGCCATAGCGCCACCTGCCGAAATGCCGGTAACAAAGATGCTGTCCTCGTGAATGTCCATTTCCTGCAGCGTATGGCTCACCATTTGTTTGATGGACAGCACTTCCCCGGTTTCCCGGCTGACATCCTCGGGTACAAACCAGTTGAAGCAGTTTTGGATGTTATTGGTGCGTTTTTGCTGTGGGTAAAGGACGACGAAGCCGTAGGTGTCGGCTAACTCGTTCCAGCCCGAAAGCCGGGCGGCCTCTCCGGCGTCCTGCGCACATCCGTGTAGTACGACTACAAGAGGCGCCTCCGCCGGCAGGTTTTCGGGCGTATAACGAAAACACTGCAGGTTGCCGGGATTGTCTCCAAAATTGTCAACTTCCACCAGGCCGGTGGCAGTCGCCCCGGAATCACAGGAAAACAGAAGTGTAGAAAAGAGTAGTGCGAGTGCGGGTAACTTTGCCATGGTTCTATTTGATTTTTTTATCTGCGATCTTACCGGACCAGCTCGGGCTGAAAAGCATTGAAGGCCAGTTCGACGGTGTCTCCCGGCTGCAGTTGCTGCAGCTCACGGGCGGCAACAGGGACACGCAATACGTTCTGGCCGATCAGCACGTGGATGGCGAATTCCGCGCCCTCTTCCGCTATGCCAATTATTTCACCCCGCAACGTGAAATTGCCGTCATTCCCGTTGGAGAACTGTACGGTTTCCGGCAAATCGGGCTGCAGGGCCCTGCCGTTCTTCAGGGCGATGACCCGGCTGGCCAGCTTAAAGATCTCCCGCTGATCGTGGCTGACCAGAATGGTGGTCAGGCCAAAAGCTTCGTGTACCTGAAGGATATAGTTTTGCAGCTTGGCGCGGATCTGTGTATCGAGGGCGGAAAGCGGCTCATCGAGCAGCAGCAGCCTGGGCCGCCGCACCAGGGCCCGCGCCAGGGCCACCCGCTGCTGCTGCCCGCCGGAGAGCATGGCCGGATAACTGTCGGCCAGCTCCTCCAGTTCTATAATATTCATCAGTTCGCCTATGATGCCTTGGTTTTGCCCCTTGGCGAGGGCATACTCCAGGTTTTGCCTTACACTCATATTCGGGAAAAGAGCGTAATCCTGAAAGACCAGGCCGACGTCCCGCTCCT
>CAYVVK010000160.1:0-5910 GCA_964454855.1 uncultured Phaeodactylibacter sp.
AGCGTAGCGAAGAGCCGCCCAATACGGGCCCGTCTGGGTATGGCCGCTATCCGACTTCCGGCTTTGTCCAGCCTTAGAAGGCTGGCCGAATTAGGCTATACCGCCACAACCACATCATCGGTTAGTACAAATACCTGCTCCCCCGCTCTGGGCAGTACCTTTGCCATGCCCGTAAAGGCGCCGAAGGCCGGCAGGATGCCCTGCCGTTCTCCAAAATAGAAGCAAGCCAGGCGCGCACGCTGCCGGCCGTTACCCCGCAGGAACACACAGGGATGGACGTGGCCCGCCAGATTGTACAATGATTCGGGTATCAGATCCTGTGGATGGTGAGAAAACAGAAACGGGCCAAGCTCCAGCGTCTCGCCGTGGAGCAACAAGCGGGCTTCCGCATAATGCCTCTCCGGTAAGATATCGTGATTGCCCGGCACCAACTCAAAAGAAACGTCCTTAAATTGCGCGGTAAGCTGGCTCAACCCTTCCCACTCCCGGTTGTAGTCGCTGTGGAACAGGTCGCCCAGCAGCAGTACCCGCTCCGGCTGAAAGTCCAGCAGCAGGCTGAGGAGGCGGTCCCAGTTGGCATTGCTGACATCGGAAGGCACGGGAATACCCTCCCGGCGAAAATGGGCCGCCTTGCCCAGGTGAAGGTCGGCCAGAAGAAGGGCTTTTCCCCTTTCCCAGAAGGCCGCCTTAAAGGGGTGTAGCCAGAGGGTTTCTCCGGCTACGGTGGTTTTTATTACCCCTTTAATATCGGCTGCTTCCATAGGAAGCAAATATAGGAAGTTTTACTGTCCATTCGGCATCTCTGCCGATGAGCTCAATCCGGCAGCTGCTGCTGTAAGGCCATAAGCTCCGGATACTGCGCATTGGTCCGGCGGGCGGCTTCCAGGTGCTTTGCGGCCGCTGTTCCATTACCCATGCGGTGATGTATCTTGGCCATCACCCGGTTCACATCGATGTTGCCCGGGCGCTTCTCGTATTCTTTCGTGGCGTATTCCAGCGCCTTTTCCTGGTCACCAGCCAGCTCGGAGTAGAGCTCGGCGTATTCCAGGTTCATATTGTGGCCGCTGTCGGTATCTTCTTTGAGCATCACCCACAGTTCTTCCAGGGTTTGCTGGAAGGCTTCTTCTCTTCCTGTGGCCTTGTAGACGCGCGCCAGCGATTCGTAAAAACCGAACTCCGGAATAATGGCGCAGGCTTCTTTCAATAAGCCCTCTGCTTTCTGGTACTCTTTTCTTTCGATGGCCAGATCAGCCAGTGCACCGAGGGCGAAGGGATAATCCTCTCTTTCCGCCAGGGCAATTTTATATTGCATTTCGGCCTGCTCCAGTTGGCCGTAGCGCTGTTGTAGTTCTCCCAGGGTGAGCCTTGCCCAGGCCGTCTGCTCATAGCCGGGATAGCCGGCATCAACGGCCAGCTGCATAGCGTCAATAGCGCCCTCTACCTGGCCGTAGATCTCCCGAAGGTAAGATACGCGGGCGTAAGAGCGCAGGTCGGGCCGTATGGATACCATCTTATCGGCCATGGCTACCGCCTCTTCGTAGCGCCCCAGCTCGACATTGGCATCTACCAGCGCACCGTATATTTGAGCATTGTAAGGGTTAAGCGCGACAGCCTTTTCCGCTGTTTCCAGTGCTGAGGCAAAATCGTGCAGGGATAATTGAACCCCTGCCTTTGCAGATAATGCACGGAAACGCACATCCTTGCTGGCCTTCGCCAGGCCGATACCATCAATGGCCTTCAGTGCCGCCGGATAGTAATGGCCGTGTTCACCGGTTATGCGGGCTTCATTGACAAAGAGTTGCACCAGCGCCAGGCGGGCTTCGTGATCCTGATCGTTCTTATCCAGCTTTTGGCGGTATTCCACATAGTAGTTCTGTACATTTTCCCATTCTTTTCCCTGCCAGAGGGCTTCGCTACGGTCCAGCAGCCGAGGAATTTCAGAATGGATAGCTTCGGTTTCGCTGCTGGCCTCCTCCGCCTGAGGTTGGCAGGAGAAAATGGCGAGCGCGAGGGTTAGAAGGAGTAGAGTTATGTTGTATTTTTTCATTTTGAAGTTTTTTATTCAGGCTCCAGCCCTTAAAAAAGTAGCCAAAACCTATTATTAAGCCTTTGTTTTTCAAGTATTTGTTGAACCTCCGTTTGAATGTAAAAAGGGCTGCCTCCAAAGTAATTCTCTATTACCAGAAGTGCTTTCCATTCCCTCTTCCAACCAGGCCATTGCCGGGCAAAGAAGAAAGACATCAGCACGGAGGCAGCCATAAAGTGATAATAAAACCCTATTGGATAAGGCGGCAGCAAACTGGGAAGTGGCTGCCGTCTCCACTCTCTAATTGGACTTTACCAATTTCAGCACCTGCCACACCTGTCCCTTGTCATCAGTGACGCGGGCAAAGTAGAGGCCTTGCGGGAAGTTCGACGCGTCCCAGTCCAACTGGTAATCGCCGGCTTCCTGCCAGCCATTCTGCAGCACCTGCAACTGTTTGCCATCTATACTGTAGATGCTGAGCTGCACGGGGCCATTCTCTTCCAGCCGGTAGCTGATCGTTGTGCGGTTGGTAAAAGGATTGGGAAAGTTCCTCATCATTACCTCCTGGCCTACTGCCACAGGGCTCAGCCCCAGGCTGGTAGCCTGAACGCTGTTTGTGGCAACGGCAGGAGCAATGGCGCCGCTGCATTCGCTATCGCCGGCGAAGGGAACGCCCACAAAGGGAAAGCCGTTGATGAAGGCCTTGTCGTTTTGTTCCACACCGGTCGAATAGGTAAGGACATCCAGCAGGCCCTGAGTCACGGGATTGGGATCGCCGGCGGTGTAGTCGTCGTACCACAGGCCGATGGCCGCCAGCACGATGCCGGAAACGGCCTGCAACTCGATGCGCGTGACATCATCCTCCATCCGGCGGCCGTTGGGGAAGCCGTCCATATTCGGTATGAATTCCAGGTCGGTAGTGGTATTATAGGCCGGGTCAGTAAGGCCCAGTACTGCCGCCTGGATCAGGCCCAGGGAGCTGAAGTTCGGATCGTTCCGGCCGGTGGGCGGCACGGCCATATTCAGGCGTAGCATGTCACCGCCGTTGGGCAGGAAGTTGTTGACGAACGGCTTGCCGGGCGCCAGGGGGTTGCCCTCTTTACCCGTTGCCAGCTGATAGGGCGGGAAATTGGGCACACCGGTATGGAAGGCTGGCCAGAGATCTACCGAACGGGGCATTCCGGGGCCGGGCAACAGCAGTTCGCCGAAAATGGCGTCATCCAGAGCGGTGCCAGCCACAGCATCACTGCCTTTCAGGGGAAAGAGGCCGTCCTGCCCGTTTCCGAAGTCAAACGCCTGCAGGGAATTGCGCTGAATGCGCAGGGCAGAAAAAGCCGGCACAGCGCCGCCAAACAGGTCATCGTCCATATACAGAGCCAGTTCAGGGTTGTAGAAATACTGGTCGAGCAAAGTGTCCTCCAGTTCATCATAAGGAGTGATGGAATTCCAGTAATCTTTCATACCAACCGGAATGACCGCTTCATTCGTCAGCGGCATACCGAGGCGCGACACCTGCACCCAGTCGCCGGAGTAAGTTTCCTTACCGGGTTCCAGGGTGCGGATGCGGGGGCGGCTGGCAGACGCCCATACACCGATCACGTAGTCCGGGTCGAGGATATTCTCTACCGGGCCGGCGCCTTTCTTGCGCAGGTACCTGATCGGAACCTCAATGGCGATGGCACTGGTATTCATGCAGGCCAGGCCGTCACGCGGCTGCCCGTCCTGGCGGGGTGCGTCGCCCAGGTCAAAGATGCCACCAAGGTCAACAAAAAAGGGATCGTCAACAGAACCACAGAAGACGTTCTCACCGGTATGGGCGCGGCGGATGGCAGCCCGGAACAGGTCGCCGTAGCCATCTGCATTCAGGCCCACGGGAGAGCTGATGGAACGATCGCCAATACGGGGAGGGGGCACATTGCCATTCACCAGGATCGGCAGGAAAGTCCTTCCGCCATTGATGCTCTTCTCCATGGTGTAGGTCGTCTTCAGGTTTTGCTTGCCCAGCCTGATATTGAAGAAAGTACTGGGGTCTTCGTTCTCCTGCTGGAAAGTAAAGCGGTAGATGATCTCATCACCGGGCTTGGAAGCATCGTTGTCGATGTGGATCTCATAGCGGATGTTCTCTCCAAAATTGTAGTAATTGGGGCCGCCGTGGGGGAGCTGCATGGGCACATAGGTGGCAATGAGCACCACATTTCGCGGGTTGCGCGGGTTGCGGAAAGCGTAAACGTCGACATTATCCGCCAGAGGGTCATTGGAGATCAAGGGCGCTTCCCGGTGGCTGGAGGCCAGCACAGGACTGCTGAGCATACTTGTAGCCAGCAGCACCAGGCAATAGCATAATAATTTATAAGTATTCATAATAAGTTTTTAAAGTTTGTTGAAGTATTACTGCTCATCCGTTTCCGTACCCCGCCAGGGCATGGCCAGGTAAGGGAATTCTCCCTTGAAGGCCTTGTCATTCTGCTCCACTCCTGTTGAGTAGGTGATGACATCCAGCAGGCCCTGGGTTACCGGATTCTCATCTCCGGCGGTATAATCGTCATACCACAGGCCAATGGCGGCCAGCGCTACGCCGGCTACGGCCTGCAGCTCGATGCGGGTGACGTCATCCTCCAGGCGGCGGCCGTTCGGGAAGCCGTCCATATTGGGAATGAATTGCAATTCGGCGCTGCTATTGTAGGCCGGGCCAGTAAGGCCCAGCACAGCAGCCTGTACGATGCCCAGCGGGCTGAAGTCAGGGTCATTGCGATCCGTGACTGGCACCGCCATATTCAGGCGAAGCATGTCACCGCCATTAGGCAGAAAATTATTAATGAACGGTTTACCGGCAGCCAGCGGGTTGCCGCCTTTACCGGTAGCCAGCTGATAGGGCGGAAAATTCGGTACGCCGGTGTGGAAGATTGGCCAGAGGTCGGCCGAACGAGGCTGGCCGGGGCCAGGCAACAGAAGGGTGCCGAAGACGGCATCGTCCAGAGCGGTACCGGCTACGGCATCGCTCCCTTTGAGGCCGAACAGGCCGTCCTGGCCGTTGCCGAAGTCAAAAGCCTGCAGCGAGTTGCGCTGAATGCGCAGGGGCGCGAAGGCCGGCACGGCCGGGCCGAACAGATCGTCGTCCATGTAGAGGGCCAGCTCGGGATTGTAGAAATACTTGTCGAGCAGCGTATCTTCCAGTTCGTCGTAGGGCGTGATGGAGTTCCAATAATCCTTCATACCGATGGGAATGACCACCTCGTTGGTCAGTGGCATGCCCAGGCGCGATACCTGAATCCACTCCCCGGAATCTTCGGGCGACATGCCGGCTTCTCCCAGGGTGCGTACAGCGCGGCGGCTGGCGGAGGCCCAAACACCGATCACATAGTTGGGGTCGAGGATGCTCTCCGGTTGTGCCGGCGCACCTGCTTTCAGCAGCATGCTGATGGGCACCTGGATAGCGATGGAATGGACATTGTACTCCGCCAGGCCATCGCGTGCCGGCCCGTTCTGCCGCGGAGCATTGCCCAGGTCGAAGATGCCGCCGAGGTCGACGTAGAAAGGGTCGTCCGCCGGGCCGCAGTACACGCGCTCGCCGGAACTGCTCATGGTGATGGCCTGAGCGATGAGCGAGGGGTAGTCCGTATCCAGCCCGACGCCGCTTTCAATAGAACGAGGGCCGATATTGGGAGGAGGGACCATTCCGTTTTCCACCACAGTGGTAAAGGTCATGCCACCGTCCATACTGCGTTCCATGGTGTAGGTGGCTTTCAGGTTTTCCGCTCCGAGGCGGATATTGAAAAAGGTAGTGGGGTCTTCGTTCACCTTCTGAAAAGTGAAGCGGTAGATGATCTCATCTCCGGGCACGGCTGCATCATTGTCGATGTGGATCTCATAGCGGATGTTTTCCC
>CAYVVK010000160.1:5920-11081 GCA_964454855.1 uncultured Phaeodactylibacter sp.
AGTAATTGGGGCCGCCATGGGGCAATTCCGCGGGGATGTAATTGGCGATGATCGTAATGGTGTTCGGATCATCGGGGCTGCGGAAAGCGTAAACGTCCGTATTGTCCGCCAATGGGTCATTAGCGATCAGGGGTGCTTCCCGGTGGCTGGAGGCTTGGAGGCTGCTGGCCAGTAGTGCAACCAGTAACAGGCTCGATGTCCAGGCCATAATGGGTTTACAAAGTTTCATCATTGGAAAATTTTTGAATGAATTAATGAACCGGAAAACAGACAGGAAAAAGGGCTCCCAGCCCTGGAAAGGGGCTCCACAGGCTAGAGGCCGGCAATCCTGGCCGCCGGCTTTATTTAGAATCGGAGGCCGGCCGTTTTTTCACTTGGCGGTAGGCCAAGGGGAAGTGTCGGCTACCGTGCTTAGAAATAAAAGGCAACACTTCCCTTTACAAACAGGGGGCTGCCTGGAGTATAGTGGATCTCCGTTACTGCCTCTGTCTCTCCGGGCAGGCGGGAGGTAGTTTCAAATTGGGCTTCTTTCCATTCGGTATCCAGCAGGTTTTGCGCGCTGATGCCTATTTCCAGGCTGGGCAGGCGGTAGCTGAGCACGGCGTCGAGCAGGAAGTAGCCATCGGCTATGAGGCTGTTGTCTTCATTGGCGGGGCGATCCTCGAGGTAGCGGTAGCGCAGGCCACCGCGCCAGCCGTTCTTAGCGATCAGCTCCAGGCCGCCGGTACTGGTAAAAGTGGGCGCCAGGGGAATGTAATTTTCTCCCTCCGGTGCTTCCTTCGAGCGGGGCATGGCATAATTGGCATCAACATCCATCTGCAGCCAGGGGCGCGGCTGATAACGGGCGGAAACATCCAGGCCCAGGCGTTGGGTCCTGCCACTGGGTTCCACGATGCCTTCGTCGCCCACGTAGACGAACTCCTGCTCCAGGCCGAGCCGCCAAAAACCGGCCTCCAGCAGCAGGTTGGGCAGGGGCTTGGTAATGGCGTTCAGCTCGATGCCGTAGGCGCGGGGCAGTATTTCCTGCCCTTCCTGAGCAATGACAACGCGGGTGTCATTGGAGTGGAAACTCATTCCCGACTGCAGGTTGAACTGCAGCTTCGGTGTCAAACGATAGTAAAGGCTGAGTTTCGGGGATAGTATTTGTTTGGATTGAGACCGGGGTTGGTATTGTTCTTCCGTCTCGTCTTCATATTGAAAACGAAAAGCATCGAGCCGCAGGCCAGCATTCAATTGCAGCTTATCCGTCAGGCGGAGGGTTTCCGTAGCGTAAGCTCCGACATTGAGTTCCCGCACATCGCCCAGGGCCACCCGTTGCAGGGTCGTGCTCCGGTTGCGGGTATAGGAAAGCTCATTGTCTTGCACGGCATCGAAGCGGAATTGCAGCCCTACCTCACTCTCTGCCCGCAAGCCGAGAACATTATGCTGGTGTTGCAGGCTGCTGTTCACGCCCAGCAAATGACGGCCTTCCTGCTGGCGGATCTGATCACCGTTCACGGGGTCGCGGTCAAAGAAGGTAAAATTGGAATACAGTTCGAATTGATATTGGGAATAATAAGCCTGGGTTTTCAGGAAGGTATTCGGCGCCAGAAGGTTGAGGTATTCCAGGTTGATATTGGTGCGGCTGGTGTTACCTCCTTCGGTATCATCGATGGCGCCAAAGCGGGAGATCAGGCCCTGTTCCACTGCCCGCTCGGGGATCTGCCCGGAGGCGTCCCACTCACTGGCAAAGGTAGACAGGCTGAAGCGCACCGTTTCTGTCTCGCTGACCTTATTCTGGTATTTAGCGAGCGCGTTGAAGCGGTAAAAATTCTGTGAAGATTCGAAGTAGCCATCCGACAGCTCATAGCTGCTGGCCACATAGGCCTGCCGGGGGCTGGATTCGTCATCCCCCAGCAGGCGCAAACCTGCTACTGCCCGGTAAGTGTTGAACTGCCCGCCCTCCAGCTTGAGGAAGTTACGGGATAGGACATCCTGCGTTTGGAAACTTACGGCGCCGGCGGTGGAGAAATTGCCGATGCTGGCCTGATAGGGGCCTTTTTGGTATTCCACTCCTTCGATCAGTTCCGGAATGAGAAAATGCAGGTCGGCGTATCCCTGCCCGTGCGCATGCGATACCATATTGGCCGGCATACCATCCACGCTGAGAGCTACATCCGTGCCGTGGTCGATATCAAACCCGCGCAGGAAGATCTGCTCGGCCTTGCCGCCGCCAGCATGCTGGGCGATGAACAAGCCCGGTACTATGCGCAGCACTTCCTGAGCATTGCGAATAGGGCGGCTCTGAATATCCACCTGATTGATCATCTGTCTGTTGTCGCGAAGCTCCGGCTTGATCTCTACGGTGGGCAGCTTGGTGTAAGCAGCCTGCATAGCAAAACGTTGCACTTGTTCGCTGCCGGCTACCCGTTTCTTTATGGTTTCATATCCGATATGGGTGACGATCAAATTGAAGCTGTCGGGCTCCAGGCGCTCAAAGGAAAAGTATCCTAACTCATTGGCTATCTGATACTGGCTGGTATTCTCCAGCAGGATGAGCGCCCCGGGAAGCGGTTTACCACTTTCGGCATCAGAGACAATACCACTAAGTATAGGATGAGCCCACAATGGCCAGGCAAAAGCGCTAATTGTTAAGAGTAAAAACAACTTTTTCATAACAGGTGTCGGTTTGTCGTTGGCAAAGGGGTAGCACCCTGTCGGCATAGCCAACAAGCCAATTCAGGTTTTATTATCTAAAAATTACACCAATCAGGGGGAGGTAATTCCGCCGGTTTTGACAAGCAGTTATCTTGTAAATTGCCTTTCAAAAACGACGTTCACCATTAGTTACGGAAGAAAAGAAGTGGGTGGATTTAAAAAAGTGCATTTTTTTAAAAAAAGTGGAGCGCTGAGCAATACAAAGAGGGGCTTCCCCCAGTGGCCGAAGAACAGGCGGGGATGTTCAAAAGTATAATGGGCAATGAGGTAGTGCTGTACACTGTCCCCCGCATCAGCGGTGCCATCGGAAGCGAAAAGATGATATAGAGCCCGGCCAGCAGTGCCCCCAGGCTTTTGTTGGAAGAATACAGCATGGTGGGTGCAAGATAAGCCTTTAACCTAAAGCAAAAAAAGAATAAGCCATGCAGGTATTGTATATTTGCGCATAAAAAACACACCCTTGCTCGACCATATTCAACTCCTCATCTTCGATCTCGATGGCACCCTTGTCGATTCTCAGTACGACCTCTGCGATGCCGTCAACCATGCGCTCCGAAAATTGGGCAGGCCCCTGATTGCTTACGAGGAGACCCCTCCCCTCCTTGGCAGCGGGCTGAGTTTTTTACTTAGGAAAGCCGCCGGTACAGATGACGAAGCTGTCATCGAAAAGGCCAGGGAGTACTTCGACGAGTACTACAGCGAACACCATGCCGATAAAACGCGCCCCTATCCTGGCGTTGAAGAGACCCTGCAGCAATTATCCGACAAGAAAAAGGCGGTATACAGCAACAAACTGCAGCATTTCACCACCCGCATTACAGAAGAGTTAAAACTGGAACCTTATTTCGATAAGGTGATGGGCGCTCAACCCGACAGGTACGCCCTGAAACCCAATCCCGAAGGCATCCGGATCATACTGTCGGAATGCGGAGTACCGGCCAGCCAGGCCCTTATGGTGGGCGACTCCACACATGACATCGAGGCCGGCAGGGCCGCCGGCCTGCGCACTTGCGCCGTCACCTACGGCTACCGCCCGGAAGAAATCCTGAGGAGAAGCAAGCCGGATTTCGTCATTCATGAGTTTAAAGAGTTGCTGCACCTCCAATGAGCTAAAAGCCCTAAATTGTAGAGATAGAACGAAAACCCAATAAGTACCATGCCCACATTTCGGCCACCTTCCTCCCGACAGATCGGATTGATCCTCGGCCCTCTGCTGTTCGTACTTACTTTGCTGTTCTTCAAGCCGGAAGGGCTCAACGAGCAGTCCCGGGCAGTGCTGGCCTCCACCACGTGGATCGCCATCTGGTGGATCACCGAGGCCATTCCCATCCCGGTCACTTCCCTGCTGCCCATCATTCTTTTTCCGCTGACGGGAGCACTGCCTCTGGAGGACACCACCAGCGCCTTCGGGCACCGGCTGGTCTTTCTGTATATCGGAGGCTTTATGATTGCCGTAGCCATCGAAAAATGGATGCTGCACAAGCGTATTGCCCTGAACATTATCTTTCGGGTAGGCACCAATATGAGCTATCTCATCCTGGGCTTCATGATCGCTACGGCCTTTCTGTCGATGTGGATCTCCAACACGGCTACTTCTGTCATGATGCTGCCGATCGGTATGGCTATTGTCACTCAATTGGGAAACAACCCTGACACTACGGAGGAAACCAAGGAATTCTTCGGCAAGGCGCTGATGCTGGCCATTGCTTACAGCGCCTCCATAGGTGGAATAGCGACCCTCATCGGCACCCCGCCGAACCTGGTGCTGGCGGGAGTCGTAGAAGAGATCTACGGCATAGAGATCACCTTCTCACAGTGGCTGATGTTCGGCCTGCCCATTTCCGTAGTATTATTGGCGGTATGCTGGTGGTACCTGGTGCGGATCGCTTATCCCATGAAAGCCATGGCCTTTCCCGGAGGCAAAGCGGAGGTGAAACGGCAATTGCAGGCTCTGGGGGCCCTGAGCTACGAAGAGAAGATGGTATTGGTGGTATTCATCGCCACTGCCCTGGCCTGGATCACCCGGTCTTTCATTCTGGAGAAGCTGCTGCCTGGCCTGGACGATACGATCATCGCCATAGCCGGCGCGGTTGTCCTCTTTCTCATTCCGGCTCGCAATTTCAAGGGAGAACAGCTGATCGACTGGCAGTCGGCAGTAAAGATCCCCTGGGGTATCATTTTGCTGTTTGGAGGCGGGCTGGCGCTGGCGGAAGGGTTTCAGAACAGCGGCCTGGCCGTATGGATCGGCAGCCAGATGACTGCCCTGGAGGCGGTAGCCCTGATCGTACTTCTGCTGGTGTTGGTAGCCGCCGTCAATTTTCTGACGGAGATCACGTCCAATGTCGCCACTACCTCCATGATATTGCCCATCCTGGCGCCTATGGCCCTCACCATCGACGTGCACCCCTACGCGCTGATGGTAGGCGCCACGGTAGCCGCTTCCTGCGCCTTTATGCTGCCGGTG
>CAYVVK010000161.1:0-8656 GCA_964454855.1 uncultured Phaeodactylibacter sp.
GTTGACGCCGGCCACGGCGCAGCCTACAAGCCGGGCAACGGGTTTCATGTCCAGCTCTTTGAGCATCCGTTCCGACATGAGCAAAACGAAGGCGGCTCCGTCGGAACGCTGGGAGGAATTGCCGGCGGTCACTGAACCACCTTTTCTGAATACAGGAGGGAGTTTAGACAGCGCCTCCATAGAGGTATCCTCGCGCGGGCCTTCGTCGGTATTTACCCGGAAGGTTCTGGTTTTCTTTTCCGTGCCTTCCACATAAGTCTCTTCCACCTCGATGGGCACGACCTGATTGTCGAAATAGCCCTTCTCGATGGCGTTGAGGGCATTTTTGTGCGAGCGCAGAGCGAACTCGTCCTGGTCCTCCCGGGAGACGCCGTAGCCTTTGGCCACCTCTTCACCAGTCAGGCCCATGCTGAGGAAATAATCGGCATAGTCTTTGGCCAGATCGTAGTTAGGAGAGGTTTTCCAGCCCCGGGTGGGCACTAGTGACATGGATTCCGTGCCGCCGGCAATGATGCAATCCGCCATGCCGGTGGCGATCTTGCCGTGCGCCATGGAAATGGTTTCCAGGCCCGAAGCGCAGTAGCGGTTTACCGTCACGCCGGGAATGTCTTTGGAAATGGCCTTCAGGGCGATCCAGCGCGCCATTTGCATGCCTTGTTCCGCTTCGGGCACGGCATTGCCCACGATGACGTCATCCACCCGCTGCGGGTCCAGCGGCGGCACCTGCTTGATCAGGTGCTGAATGACTTCCACGGCCAGGTCGTCAGGCCGCATGTTGCGAAAGCCGCCTTTGTCGGCTTTGCCTACTGCTGTTCGGTATCCTCTTACTATGTAAACGTCCATTGTTGTTTTTTTTAGATGTCAGATGTCAGATGTCAGATAGCCAGGCGTCTGGCGTCTGAGATCTGAAGTCTGGCGTCTCTCAATTAATTCCGCAGCGGCTCTCCCTGCTTCAGCATATGCTCGATTCGCTTCAGGGTTTTCTGGTTGCTCACCAGTTCCAAGAAGGCTTCTTTTTCCAGTTTCAGCAGGTATTCCGCAGATACTTCTTCTTCGTCGGTGAGGTCGCCGCCGCACATGACGTAGGCCAGCTTACGGGCGATACGCTGGTCGTATTCTGTGATGTAGTTGCCCCGGTACTGGTTGTTGATGCCGGTATAGAAAAAGCTGAGGGCATTTCTGCCAAGCACGGTGGCTTTTTCCGGTTCGGGCGCTACATACCCACTGTTGGCGAGTTCCAGGGCGCGCTGTTTGGCATCGGTGATCAGGCGGTGTTTGTTCATGGTGATGCGGTCGGTGCCTTCCCGGAGGTAGCCCAGTTCGAAGGCCTGCACGGCGGAGCGGGCGACTTTAGCCTCGGCGATGGCCATGATGCGCTCCTGCAGGTGGGGCGTCTTGGGGCCGCCGTCTACGTACTCCTTTGCAGCCCGTAGCACAAACTCCTTGGTGCCGCCGCCGGCGGGAATAAGGCCTACGCCGAATTCTACCAGGCCCATGTAAGTTTCGGCGGCCGCCTGCACCGCATCGGCATGCATACAGATCTCTGCGCCTCCGCCCAGGGTTCTGCCGTGGGGGGCAGCTACTACCGGCACCGCGCAGTGGCGGATGCGCTGATTGGTGTTCTGAAACTGTTCCACGGCCTTTTCTACTGTATCCAGATTACCTTTGTAGGCATTGATGCCGATCATGGCAAGGTTGGCGCCGAAGGAAAAGTGTTCGCCCTCATTACCGATCACAATGGCCTTATAGATGCTTTCTTCTTCCGCCAGGTCGATGGCCTTGTTGATGCCTTCCATGACATCCATGCCAATGGAGTTTTTCTTAGTGGTAAACTCTACATTGAGCACGCCGTCGCCGATATCGATGATGTTGCAGCCCTCGTTTTTCCAGACGGTATTTTTCTCCCGGAGGTTGTCGAGCAGTATGAGGTTTTCGGAGCGGGGGATGGGCTGGTAACCTTTGCCCTGAAGGTAGAAGGAGCGGTAGCCGTCTTTTATCTGGTAGAAACTGCCGGTACCGTACGAGAGCATCTCCTTCACCCAGGAAGCCGGCGGATAGCCTTCCGCTTCCATTTTCTTTACAGTTTCTTCCACGCCCAGTATATCCCAGATCTCGAAGGGGCCGTATTTCCAGCTGAAGCCGGCGCGTATGGCCTGGTCGATCTTGTAGAGTTCATCGCTGATCTCGGGAATGCGGTGGGAGCAGTAGGCGAAGAGGCGATAGTAGAACCGGCGGAAAAAATGTACGGCCTTGTCATTTTCGTCGCCGAAGATCCGGAGGTAGAGTTTTTTGAAGAAATTGACGGAAGTTACTTCTCCCTCTTCGAAGGCCTGCAGCTGGCTTTCGGTGTCTTCTCTGTTCTTCAGCTCGGCCATGATGGGAAACTGAGGCTTCGATTCCTTTCGGTATTCCATCTTTTCGAGATCCAGGGCGAGAATGGTGCTTTCTCCCTTTTCGTCTTTTACCTTTTTGTAAAAACCCTGTCCGGCCTTTTGCCCCAGCCATTTATTGTCGATCATGGTTTTCATAAAACCGGGCACCTTAAAGACCTCCCTTTCCTCATCTTCCGGGCAGTTTTCGTATACCCCTTCCGAGACATCGGCCAGGATATCGATGCCCACCAGGTCGCAGGTGCGGAAAGTGGCCGTTTTGGGGCGGCCCACCAGTTTTCCGGTCAGGGCATCCACCTCGCTGATGGTGAGGCCCAGCTTCTGCATCAGCTCTATGGTGAGCATAATGGCGTATACGCCGATGCGGTTGCCGATGAAGGCGGGGGTATCCTTGCAGCGGATGGTGGTTTTACCCAGGTATAAATCGCCGTAATGTTCCAGGAAGTCCGTTACTTTCGGCCGGGTTTTCTCTGAAGGTATGATTTCCAGCAGTTGCAGGTAGCGGGGCGGGTTAAAAAAGTGGGTGCCGCAGAAGTGCTGCTGGAAGTCTTCGGATCGGCCCTCGATGATGTCATGTATGGGAATACCGGAAGTATTGGTGGTTACCAGGCTGCCCTTGCGGCGGTGTTTCTCCACCTGTTCGAAGAGGGAGCGCTTGATGTCCAGTTTTTCAACTACGGCTTCGATGATCCAGCCGGCATCGGCGATGCCCGCCATATCATCCTCGAAATTCCCGGTTTGAATTCGGCTCCGGAATGACTTTTTGTATAATGGCGCCGGGCTGGCCTCTATGGCTTTTTGGAGATTTTCGTTGACAATGCGGTTCTTCACCTGCGGGCTCTCCAGCTTTAGGCCCTTTTCTTTTTCCTCATCGGTGAGGCTGTCGGGGGTAATATCCAGAAGCAGTACTTCCAAGCCGATATTGGCGAAGTGGCAGGCGATCTGCGCTCCCATTGTTCCTGAGCCCAGAACGGCGGTTTTTTTGATTATTCTTTCCATTACACGAGATTTTTAAATGTTTCCACAAGGCCGGTTTCTTCCTGTTCGGCGCTGATCTGTACGGGCAGTTCATTGAGGTCGAAAGCATCTACTTTCACGGCCTGGTTTCTGGCCTTTTCCGTGGCGAGCAGCAGATTCCGTTCGTCCTCATCGATGATTCCTTTTTCGAATGCGGGCTCGATGAGCTTACCCTGCCTGTCTTTCTCCAGCTTCCCGGCTTTCACGGCCTTGCGGATCTTCTTATAAATGGGTTTGCTCTGCAGTTTCAGGTTGAAGGCCTCTTCCAGAATGGCCAGGGGCTTTTCGTTATCGGTGGGGATGTACATGCCGTCCGTCAGGGCATCGCGGGCCGGGCCATCGGCCTGCATGGCCCTTGCCACTTCGTGGCCGAGCCGGTCGGAAGGTCCTTTGCCGAAGGGGTTGAAGCGCGCCCACCAGGCGGCGGGGCCACGGAAGAAAGCACCCAGCACCGGTACGGGGAAATTGTTGTATATCTCTTCGAAGGAGCGTTGAATGCGGAACAGCGCATGTTCCACCGTCCATTTGACGAAGGGCAGTTCTTCCTCCGGGCGGCCGTTGGCCTCATACTTCCTCAGCACGCAGCTGCTGAGGTATAGCCAGGACATGACGTCCGCAAAGCGGCCGGAGATCTTTTCCTTTTTCTTCAGGGCGCCCCCCAGGCTGAGCAATGCCAGGTCGGCCATAAAAGCAAAGTTGGCCGAAGCCCAGGAGAGCTTCCGGTAGTATTTCGCCGTCGGCCCGCTGACGGGGGAGGAGGCAAGCCGGCCCCTGCTCCAGTTGAGCAGGGTGCAGCGGAAGGTATTGCGAATGATCATGCCGGCATGGCTCCACAGTGCCCGGCCGAAGGCCTTGCTGTCTTTCTCTTCCAGGGCCTGCATCAGCTTCAATACATAGGGATGGCTGCGGATGAGCCCCTGGCCGAATATGATCAGGGAACGCGTCACCACATTAGACCCCTCTACCGTAATGGCAATGGGGGCGGCGATGTATTTGTAGCCCAGCAGATTGTGGGGCCCAAGTATGATGCCGGCGCCTCCGAGGATATCCATGGCGTTGTTGATGATATCCCGGTTGAACTCGCTGGACTGGTATTTGGCGATGGCGGAGATCACGGCCGATTGTTTGCCTTGGTCTACCATGCCGCAGGTGAAGCGGCTCAGGGCATCCAGAAGGTAGGTTTTGGCGCCGATCGGAGCCAGCAGCTCTTCCACGCCTTCAAAGCGCCCGATGGGCAGGCCAAACTGTTGCCGCACCACAGAGTAAGAGCCCGTCACCCGCGTGGCGAGTTTGGCGCCGCCGGTATTGAGGGCCGGCATAAAGACGCCGCGCCCGCCGGCCAGGGTTTCCATAAGCATTCTCCAGCCGTTGCCCGCCTGTTCGGGGCCGCCGATGATCTGGCCTACGGGAACTACAACGTCCTTACCTTCGGTAGGGGAGTTGATGAAGGGGACGCCCAGTGGATTGTGCCGCTGTTCTATCGTGACCCCCTCGGTTTTGGTAGGGATCAGGCCACAGGTGATGCCGGGCTGTTCTCCCTTAGCCAGCAGGTTGTCGGGGTCTTCGAGCCGGAAGGCCAGGCCCAGCACCGTGGCCACAGCTCCGAGGGTAATGTATCTCTTTTTCCAGTTGAGCCGGATGTAGAGCTCATCGTCCTCCCCCCGAAAGACTTCTCCATGCGAACTGATGGCCGAGGCATCAGAGCCGGCCTTGGGTTCCGTAAGGGCAAAGCAGGGGATCTCTTCTCCCTTCGCCAGGCGGGGCAGGTAATAGTCTTTTTGTTCTTCCGTGCCGTATTCGGTGAGCAGTTCGGCCGGCCCCAGGGAGTTGGGCACCATGACGTCTACCGCCAGGGGAATGCTGTGGGAGCCCAGCTTGGCAATGATGGCGTTCATGCCGGATGCGGAAAAGCCATGGCCGCCGTATTTTTCGGGTATGGCCATGCCAAAGAAGCGTTCTTCCTTTAAATAAGCCCACACTTCCGCAGACAGGTCCTGGCGCTGATGGACCTCCCAGTCGTCCGACATGTCGCAGAGTTTCTGTGCGGGGCCATTCATAAAAGAGCGCTCTTTCTGGCTCAGCTCGGGATAAGATTCCTTGAGGATCCTTGTGAAATCCGGCTTGCCGGAAAGGAATTCGCTTTCTATCCAGGAAGTGCCGGCTTCCAGGGCTACCCGTTCCGTATCGGAAATGCGGGGCAGCAGGCCCAGGGCGTCGATCATTTTCATGAAGGGGCGGGAGATCACTGCCTGCCGGATGGGGCGTACATTGAAGATCAGGGCCAGTATGCCGAAAATGATCCACAGCCAGAGCGGGGCGGCCAGCCCCCAGAGGGCGACGGCTGTCAGCGCCGTCCATAACCAAAGGGGAGCGCCGGTATATCCAAGGATGAGAAAAACGATCAGTATTCCAGCGATCACCGCCAGAGCAGGGGCTTCGTGGAGTATGCCAAAATAGTATTGTGCCAGTTCCATTATTCTTCGGTATACATTTCTTCAATCAGGCCCTCGTACTTTTCTCTCAGGGGCCCGCGTTTCAATTTCATGGTGGGCGTCAGTTCTCCGGATTCCACCTCCCAGTTGTCAGCGATCAGCCTGAATTTCTTGACCTGTTCGGTATGGCTGAGCTCCTGGTTGAGCTCATCGGCTATTTCTTCGTATTTGGAGCGGACGCGTTCATTCTCTATCATTTCTTCCCGCGAGCCACAATCGACTTCCTGTTCTTTGCACCACTTTTCCAGCCGCCCGAAATCGGGTGCGATAATGGCGGTCACCATTTTCCGGCCTTCGCCGATGGTGAGTATGTTCTCGATAAAAGGAGATTCCTTGAAGGTATTCTCCACGCGCTGCGGGGCGACGTATTTGCCGCCGGAGGTCTTGAACATGGATTTCTTGCGGCCGGTGATGCGGAGAAAGCCTTCTTCGTCCAGCTCGCCTACGTCTCCCGTATGCAGCCAGCCATCTTCTTCGAGCACTTCTTTGGTCTTTTCCGGCTTTTCGTAGTATCCTTTCATCACATTGGACCCCCGGCAGAGGATCTCGTTATCCTTGCCGATCTTCACTTCCACTTCATCGATCACTTTGCCGACGGAGCCGAATTTCCGATCCTCAATTTCCATGCGGTTCACTGCAATCACCGGAGAGGTCTCTGTCAGGCCATAGCCCTCCAGGGTGGGAACACCAGCAGCGGTAAACACCCGGGCGATCTTCGGGTTGAGGGCGGCGCCTCCGGAGACGACGGCGACGACCCTGCCGCCCAAGGCTTCCCGCCATTTTTCAAACACCAGTGAATCTACCAGCCTGCGCTGCCATTCATACCAGGTGCTTCTGCCTCTCAGCTCATATTGTTTGGCGAGGTTCACCGCCCAGTTGAAGATCAGGCGGGCGGGCAGAGGCTGTTCCCCTCCTTTTTCGAGTATCTTTTCGTATACTTTTTCCAGGAGGCGGGGGACAGTAGTGAAGATGTGCGGCCGCACCATCCTGAGGTTGTCGCTGATGGTGTCGGTACTTTCTGCATAGTAGATGGAAATGCCGGCGGAAAGGTAGAGGTAGTTCATCATACGCTCGAAGACGTGGTTGAGCGGCAGGAAGGAGAGGGCCAGGTGTTCTTCGCCCACCGGCATGATGGGCAGGCAGGCCTTTACATTGGATACGATATTGTGGTGGGTGAGCATCACCCCCTTGGGCGGGCCGGTAGTACCGGAGGTATAGACGATGGTGGCGAGGCTGCTTTCCTCTACTTCTTTTCTGATGCTTTCCAGTTTGTCCTGGTCGGGCTCTTTTAGTATCTCCGTCCAGTGGGGGGCCTCCTCCAGTTCATCGAAAGTATAGATGGCGCCGAGGCTTTCCACCTTTTCCTGCAGGGGCTGTACCTTATCGTAAAGCTCCCGGCCGGAAACAAAAACAGCTTTTATGCCTGCATCATTAAAGATGTATTCGTATTCTTCCACGCTGATCTGGGAATAGACCGGCACATTGATGATACCGATCTGCTGCATGCCCATATCCAGAAAATTCCATTCCGGGCGGTTTTCAGAAATTATGGCGATCTTATCGCCGCTTTTAAAACCGAGGTTCAGCAGGCCGGCGCTAAGCTCGTTGGCCTTATCGAGAAAGTCCTGAGTGGAATAGCGGGTAAATTCTTCTCCCCGGATAGCTGCCAGGCAGTCTTCCTGGGGGAAGTTGGCAAGCTGGTGGCGGGGAATGTCAATCAGCAGTTGAAAGCCATTGGATGATTTTTTGTTTGTCAACAGTTTGTGTTTTATGATCTTGCCGAAGAGGCCGGCGAAGTAGTTTTTTAGGAAATGCCCAAAAAAAAGAAGGGATTTCCGGCTTTCGGCAGAATGTTTTTTGTCTGTGCCTATAGAACAGTACCCATCCCGGGCATGTTCGGTTATACTGACGACGAATCGGCTGGCTTACAAAACCCAATTCAAATCGGTATATACTGGCCGATTGGCCTAAGGTTTTCTCCAATCAAATCGCCTCAACGTATAAATATTTGACATTATGTACACAAATAAATCTAGTATGCTAAGAACGACTTTTTTTACGGTGCTCCTCCTGCTGGGCTGGAGCTGCCAGCCTGCTGCCGAGGCCGAAAAACAGGCAGAGGAATCTTCTGCGCCCACTGAGGAAGGAACGGAGCCCGACCAGGCTGAGTATGCCATCGTCATCCATGGCGGGGCAGGCACCATCCTTCGGGAGAACATGACGCCCATTCGGGAGAAGGCCTATACCGATGCGCTGAATGCTGCTCTGGATATCGGTGAGCAGATCCTGAAAAACGGCGGCAGCAGCCTGGAAGCGGTAGAACAAACCATCATGTCGCTGGAAGATTCTCCCCTGTTCAATGCCGGCAAAGGCGCCGTCTTTACTCACGAAGGGAAAAATGAACTGGATGCCTCCATTATGGATGGTTCAACGCGCAATGCCGGCGCCATCGGCGGGGTGACGAATGTCAGGAACCCCATTCGGGCAGCCCGTGCCGTGATGGAAAGATCAAAACACGTACTCCTCACGGGCGAGGGCGCCGAGCGTTTTGCCGAAGAGCAGGGCCTGGAGATCGTCGACCCTTCCTACTTCTATACCGAAAGCCGCTGGGGTGCCCTGCAGCGGGCGAAGGCGGCCGAAGAACAGTCCACCGGCGCTATTTTTGAGAATCCGGACTACAAATACGGCACCGTGGGCTGCGTGGCCCTGGATAAACAAGGCAATATCGTGGCCGGCACTTCTACCGGCGGGATGACC
>CAYVVK010000161.1:8666-11049 GCA_964454855.1 uncultured Phaeodactylibacter sp.
GATGACCAACAAGCGCTACAATCGTTTCGGGGATGTACCGGTCATTGGAGCGGGCAACTACGCCAACAACGCCACCTGCGGCGTAAGCTGTACCGGCCACGGGGAGTATTTCATCCGTTATGCCGTGGCCTACGACCTGTCGGCCCAAATGGAATATGCCGGAAAGAGCCTGGAGGAAGCGGCCAACTCCATCATTCATGGTAAACTGAAAGAAGCAGGTGGAAGCGGTGGGCTGATCGCTCTGGATAAGTACGGTAATGTGGTTGCGCCCTTTAATACTCCGGGTATGTACCACGGGTATGCGAAGGCAGGGGGTGAGCGGAAGATCGGCATCTTTGCAGAGGAAAAGAAAGATTGAGTTTCCGGACAATACTCATTGCTGCATTCCGGTTTTGTGGAAGGGGAAATGTGAGCCATCCCAAACTTTTCAATTCCCACGAGATAAAACGCGCCTGTCTGTCGAAGCAGGCAGGCGCGTCTCCTGGCTAGAAAGTCGAGGATGGTTAATATTTTCGGTTAAAACTGAAGGATGTCTCGTACATCTTCCTCATTCCGGATGGCCTTATCCACCAGTTGGAGCTGGAAGGTATAGCTGTCTTTTTTCTGGTTGATGCGTTTGAAGGCCTCGGGCCGCAGCACCGCGATCTTATTGTCATCGGTTACCACCCAGAGGATATTTTCTGAATGGGCGTTGAAATGCAGCGGCGTATCTTCGGTAGCGTAGAAGCGGAATACCGTATTCCGGCTTTTATCCACCAGGTAGGCCGTGTGGTTGCGATAGGTATTGCCGTGCTGGTCACGGAAAGAGGCCAGGATCTGCTGCTCGGAAGGGGGAACGGGGCGGTCGCAATTCCAGATTCCGAAGGCCGTTGCTTTGAAGCGGTTGATGACCTTTCGCCTGACGAGGTACCGGGTGTCCTCGCCGAATTCGGTGCCTTGGGCGCGCAGTTCCGCCAGCTGGCTTTCGTAGGTATTAAAGGCTTCTGCCTTTTGGCGTTCCACCTCTGCCAGCACCGCTTCTTTTTGTTCCCTGAGCTGTTCCTCGCGTTCGGCCAGGGCTGCCTCGTATTTGTCCAGTTCCTGCTGGTAGCGGTTTATTGCCCGCTGGTAGTCCTCTCCCAGCAATACCGGGCTGACGATCAGCGTCAGCTGGTTCTGCGGGTGGATCAGTGTCAGTTCGTAGTCGCGGTTATTGACCGGCCGGATGCGCACCGATTGCCAGTTGACGTTGAATGCGCGCTCGTCATAGGCGGGGCTGCTGGGCGAGATCTGCCAGATGATGCCCTGGTAGGTTTGCTGCAGCTTGGCCAGTTCGTTTTGCAATTTGCCATTCTCTGTATCTTCCACGGTTACGCTGCCGTCCAGGAAGTTGAGTTCCAGGGTAGGCAGGTTGCCATCTGCGGCTTGCGGGCGCAGGGGCTCCACCGGCTTGGGAATGGTGGCCTCGATGGCTCCGAGCCGGGTGGCGGCCTGGTTTTCGATAGCTTCCATGCGCTGTATCAGTTGTTCTTTATAGGCAAAGAGCGGGTCGTCCTTGTCGAGTATTTCTTCGCCGATCATCTGGATCTGGTCAATATCATGGTACATCCATCTGCGGGAGAAGGTATCCAGCTGATAGATATTGTAGCGCGGAGGTACGTTGAGGTTGATGCGCGGAAGGATGATCTCCGAGACCAGTTCCACATCGATATTCTTGCCAGGCGCCAGTTTGACGCGCTTTCCATTTTGCTCGGCGTAGATCTCTATCATTCCGGCGGATTCCAGGTTGTAGGCCACTCCCGCCGAGTCATAGGCCATGGGAATGCCGGCGAGGAAGAAGTCGACAAAGTCGTGCATTTCCCGGTAACGCACGTCCACCTCTCCTTCGATGAGCCGGCCGTAGTCATCGGCAAAGGCGGCGGCCGGGATGACCAGGCGGGAGCCACTGGGGTATTCATAGACACCGCCCTGGTTGGCATCCACCCGGAAGCTGGTAAATGCCGGCTTTGCTTCCTCTATGGGCGGGTGCACAAATTCCTGCCGGGCGAAGTATTCTTCGGCGGTGAGGCTGGGTGGGGCAGGGGCGGTGAACACACCGCCCAGGACAATGGCCACGGCCGCGATTGCTGCCGCGATGGCACTGCCGGCCGAGACGATGCGGAGGCGCCGCATGCGTTTCCTGCGGGCTTCCCCTTTTTGCTCCCTGTACTGCTTCAGCAGCGCGCCAAAGTCCTTATGGCGGGCGATGTCTTCGCTGGAAGGCAGCTTCGGGTTAATCTTTATGTTGTAGTTGTTACCCATATCTTATCGTGGTTTACGCACTGCAGAGGCGGTGCTGTTCAACCATCAAGTCATCTGCTTTTTCATCCGGTTGAGTATGCGGAATGCTTTCACTTTTGCGTTA
>CAYVVK010000162.1:0-5790 GCA_964454855.1 uncultured Phaeodactylibacter sp.
ATGGCACAGCACAGCTGGAGTTCAACTTTCTGCCCTATACCCATGGCAGCCGCGATGAGTTCTTCACGCCTTATATGTTCGCCGGCTTTAATGTCTTTCACTTCAACCCGCAGACGGAGTATGAGGGCGAAACCGTAGACCTGCGCCCCCTGGGCACCGAAGGGCAGTTTAAGGGCGAGGAGTACTACAGCGTCAGCGGCGGCCTCACCTATGGCCTGGGCATAAAGGTAGACCTGAGCTATGAGTGGAGCCTCAATTTCGAACTCAGCGCCCGCAGCCTCTTCACCGACTACCTGGACGACGTCAGCACCGTATACCCCGATAAGAGCGACCTGCGCTCCATGCGCGGCGACCTGGCCGTAGAACTCTCCGACCGCTCCATCGGCCTTCCCGGCGTGGAAGGCAGCCAGATCGGCAGAGAAGGCACCCAGCGGGGCAACAGCAACAACAACGATTCTTTCGTCCTGCTCGGTGTCGGCCTGGTGTACTACTTCGGCGATATTGAGTGCCCGGGGTATGGGG
The DNA here is from genome assembly GCA_964454855.1 of uncultured Phaeodactylibacter sp. Taxonomy (GTDB): domain Bacteria; phylum Bacteroidota; class Bacteroidia; order Chitinophagales; family Saprospiraceae; genus CAYVVK01. The sequence continues at coordinate 523 of CAYVVK010000162.1, forward strand.
GAAGGAGGTAGTTGGTTGATTTCCACCTCTACCTGGCTACCGCCGGGTAGACAGGTTCGCCAAGGCTTCGGCGGACGGGGGTTGATTGGGTTGACGGGGTCAGCCTCAGATCTGAAACTCTGAATGCCTCGATCTGTCTCTACGTTTCAGCCTCATTTTCTATTTCAGCCTTCTTTTATCCGCCATAGCCGCAGGCGACGGCGGGCCCACTTCCCACTTCCGTCTTCCCAATCTTCCCTTATCTTTGCCCAAAACCAGCACAACAACCACATGGTCTTTCAAAAAGAATTCAGCCTTTCGCCCTACCCCAGGGGGTACCACATCATCACTCCTGAGGTGGTGCGGCATCTGGGAGGAATGCCCGACAGGGGCCTGCTCCATCTGTTCATCAAGCACACTTCTGCCGCACTGACGATCAACGAGAATGCCGACCCGGACGTGCGTGCGGACTTCGAGAGCATATTCAACCACATCGTCTCCGAGGATCTGCCTTTTCTGAAGCATACCCTGGAAGGGCCGGACGATATGCCTGCCCACATCAAGGCGGCGATGATCGGCTCATCGGTCAGCATCCCCATCAGCCGGGGCCGGCTCAACCTCGGCACCTGGCAGGGCATTTATCTTTGTGAATTCCGGAACGAGGGCGGCGCCCGCAAGTTGGTGGCCACGGTTTACAGCTAAGGGCGGCCATTAACAAAAACTTCCCTAACTTTGTTATTGACAATAGCTGCTGTGGAGCAACATCACCAGCACGTTGGCTATGCGGTCCGTGCTCGGGCAGGCTTTTTTATTATTGACAGCTCCGCCCGCCGGGGCCATTACCAACCGACCCATACGGAAAAAATTCACATTATGCCTATTTTCGGAAACCTGATCAAAAGAGGGCTGAGCCTGGGGGAAAAACTGGAGAGCCTCCAGGTGGATCCCATGCAGCTACAGCGGCGCACCCTGCGGCGCCTGCTTAAGCGCGCTCAGTCTACCGCTTTTGGCCAGTATTATGACTTCAAAGAGATACTCAGGCCTGCCCGTCTCGCCGATGAGTTCCGCGCCAAAGTGCCTGTTTTTGACTACGATACCATGCACGACCGCTGGTGGCACATGACCCTCAATGGTGTAGAGAACGTCAGCTGGCGGGGCAAGATCAAATACTTTGCGTTGAGTTCCGGCACTTCGGGAGCACCCAGCAAACACATCCCCATTTCTGCAGAGATGCAACGCTCCATGCGCCGCGCCGGCCTGAAGATGTTCTTCGCCCTGACCAACTTCGACGTCGACCCCGAACTTTATACCAAGCCCATGCTGATGCTGGGCGGCAGCAGCGACCTGCTCAACCAGGGCGATTACTTCATGGGCGACCTCAGCGGTATCAATGCCAGTAAGCCTCCTTTCTGGCTGCGCCCTTACTACAAACCCGGCACCAATATTGCCAGGATACGGGACTGGAATGAGAAGGTGGAGGAGATCGCCCGCAAAGCTCCGGAATGGGACATCGGCTTCCTGGTGGGCATCCCCTCCTGGCTGCAGCTCATGATGGAACGCATCATCGAGTTTCATAAGCTGGATCACATTCACCAGGTCTGGCCCAACCTGAAGGTATGCGTGCACGGCGGCATCGCCTTCGAGCCCCTCAAAAAAGGTTTCGAGCGGCTGCTGGCCCACCCCCTGATCTACATGGATTCCTATCTGGCTTCTGAAGGCTTTATTGCCTATCAGCACCGCCCGGAGACCAAGGCCATGCGGCTGCTGCTGCACAACGGCATCTTCTATGAATTCATCCCCTTCAATTCCAATAACTTCGATGAGGACGGCCAGTTGCTCGGCAACCCGCAAACCTATACGCTCGAAGAGGTGGAGGAAGATGTGGACTACGCCCTGCTCATCAGCACCTGTTCCGGCGCCTGGCGCTATCTCATTGGTGATACCGTGCGCTTTACGGACAAAAGCCGCTCGGAGATCATCATTACGGGCAGGACGAAGCACTTCCTCAGCATCTGCGGCGAACACCTTTCGGTGGATAACATGAACCAGGGCATTCAGCATGTGGAGGAGGCCCTGGACATCAGCATCCGGGAGTTTACCGTAAGCCCGGTGCAGGAAGGCAATTTCTTCGCCCACAAATGGTACATCGGCTGCGATCCGGTGGTGCCCAGCGAGAAGATCGCCGGCCTGCTGGATGAGCGCCTTAAAGAGGTGAACGACGACTACCAGACGGAGCGCTCCGCCCTGCTGGGCATTCAGGTAGAGGCTATTCCAGCCGAGATTTTCTACCAGTGGCAGGAGTCGCGTGGTAAAATGGGCGGGCAGAATAAATTTCCCAGAGTGATGAAAGGCAAGCGCTTCGAGGAATGGGAGGATTTTGTCAGGAAAGCGATTGAAAGCCGGGGGCGAAGTACAAATGCCTTCCAGCTGCGGTAAATTTTAATGCAAACGGAGTAATGAACCTTATTTTCGATGGCATCAAGTTAGGCCTGATCCTGTCTATCCTGGTCGGGCCTATCTTTTTTTCCCTGATACAGGCAGGCGTAGAGGAAGGCTTTCGCGCCGGCGCCATGGTCGGCCTGGGCATCTGGGTCAGCGATTTTCTTTTCATCGGTGCCGCTTACTTTGGCGTCACTTATGTCACCCGCCTTATCGAGGGGCCTAATTTTGCCCTCTATCTGGGTGTCGGCGGCAGCATTACGCTTACGCTTTTCGGCCTGGGGGCCCTGCTTACCTCTCCCAGGGGTGGCTCCAGCCCGCAGTGGGCCAAAAAGGCCATCCGCTCTTCCAGCTACCTCGCGCTCTGGCTCAAGGGCTTCCTCATCAATACCGTCAACCCCTTTACTTTCTTTTTCTGGATAGGCGTGACCACCACCATCGTCATAGACGGCGGCCTGAACAGCCGGGAAGCCATCCTTTTCTTTGGCGGTATTCTGGGCACTATCGTATTAACCGATATGTTGAAAGTGGTACTCGCCAAACGCATCCGCCGGGTATTACGGCCTGTGCACCTGCTCTGGCTGCGCCGCATTTCGGGGAGCGCCCTCATCGTATTCGCCGTCTTCCTGCTCGTTCGGGTGCTGATGATGGAGTGAGGGGCGGAACGTTGGAACGTCAGAACGTTGGAACGTTGGAACGTGTCTTTTCCTGATGCGGTTAGACGCTCCGGTTTTCGAGGCTTTCTACTCTACTATTCATCAATCCAAACCAGGCCGGCGGCACCAATGACAGCAGTATGGAGCCTGGGTAGCCTAGCGGCAACTGCGGGCTGTCGTCGAAGTGGCGCAGTACCTGATATTTACGGGTGGCCTTGTAATGATGGTCCGAATGACGGGTCAGTTCATAGAGGAAGATGCGGCCGAGCTCGTGGTCGGAATTCCAGGAATGGCCCGGGCTCACGCGCTCGTACTGCCCGCTGGGCAATTTCCGGCGGCGCAGGCCGTAGTGTTCGATGTAGTTAACCGATTCGAGCATCAGAAATCCAAATACGGCAATAGCGGCGGCATAAGCGACCATGGCCGGGCTGAATATCAGCCCCACCGTCGCGAGATATCCAAGCTGGAATACGGTAAAGCGTATCATTTCATTATGCCGGCTCAGCGCAGGCAGGCCTTTCTTTTCCAGGCGTTCCTTTTCCAGCCGCCAGGCGTTGAGGTATCCGCCGGTTACGGAGCGCCACCAGAAGGCATACAGGCTCTCTCCAAGGCGGGCGGAAGCCGGGTCTTCTTCCGTGGCTACGTTCTTATGGTGGCCGCGGTTGTGCTCGATGATGAAGTGCATGTAGAGGGCCGGCAGCAACAAGGCTTTTGCCATCAATTGCTCATATCGGGTTTGGCGATGGCCCAGCTCATGGCCCACGTTGATGCCTATGGTTCCTACAATAAGGCCTACGCTCATCGTCATACCCACGATCTCATAAGTGGCCAGAGGCTCCGTGTGCAGGGTATGGAAATAATAGGCGATGAGGCCGTATAGAATAGGGATGTTGAGGTAGAGCAGCAGGTCGAAAAAAAGAGAGGCCGCCCGGGAGGGTTCTTCCTCCGGGCTGATATTGGCCGCCGACTGTGGGGTGAACAGCTCAAATAAGGGGATCATCACAAAGCCCACGTAGATGCTGCCGAACGACCAGGCGCCCTGCAGGTAAACGCCCAGAAAGGCCGCCAGCGGCGCGATGTACGCGATCAGATACTTAAAGTCTCTCCACATAAAAATCAGGTTTGGTTAAGGGAAAACAAGCAGGCGCTGAACCGAATGTCATTAAGCGTGTTTCCATTTTGTGTTAAATTTGCACGCGCTCCCTAAAAATAGTGTAAACCGGAAAATAGAGCAAATCAGGACAAGATAATGAGTAAACAATTCTACGCGCTGAGCGTCAGCGATATCAAACAGGAAACTCCACAAGCCGTATCTGTTTTCTTTGACATTCCCGAAAGCCTGAAAGACACTTTCCAGTACAAACAGGGCCAGTATCTGACCCTCAGGTTCATCCTCAACGGCGAAGAGGTGCGGCGCTCCTACTCCATGTGCAGCAGCCCCCTAGAGGGTCAACTTGCAGTGACCGTCAAACGGGTGGAAGGAGGCCAGGTGTCCAACTACATCAATGATCAGCTGAAAGCAGGCCAGAGTGTAGAAGTAATGCCCCCCGATGGCCGGTTCTACACGGAGATCGACCCGGATCAGCGCAAAGATTACTACCTCTTCGGAGCCGGCAGCGGCATCACGCCTCTGATGTCCATCCTGAAAACCGTGCTGGAAAAAGAGCCGCAAAGCACGGTGTACCTCCTGTACGGCAACCGCGATGAGGAAAGCATCATTTTCCGGGATCAGCTGGAAGAGCTGGTGAAGAAATACGACAATCAACTCATCGTGGAACATATTCTCAGCCGGCCCAAACGGGAAAAGGCCAGCGGCGTACTGAGCTTTCTGAAAAAAGGAACAGTCTCCTGGGAAGGAGAAGTAGGGCGGATCGGCCACCAGCAGATCGGCCGTTTCCTGGAAAATCATCCCCGGCGCAGCCAGCATGCCGAATACTTCGTCTGCGGCCCCGGAAATATGATCGAAACCGCTGAGGCTGCCCTGCTGGGGCAGGGCATCGACAAGAAGCTCATCCATACCGAGCGCTTCATTTCCAAACTGCCGGAAGGCGTGGAACGCGCCAAAGGCACCGCCGGCGCCAAACTGAAAGCCCATCTCGACGGCTCGGTGATAGAACTCGAAGTGCCGGAGGGCAAGACCATACTCAATACCCTCATCGACCGCGAGTCCTACGCCAAAAAGCAGAAGCTCTCG
>CAYVVK010000162.1:5800-11031 GCA_964454855.1 uncultured Phaeodactylibacter sp.
ATCGTTAATCATTTAAAAGAAAATGGCTTTATAGAGTTTCACGCTGACCAAAGAGAGTCCGGAATTCCTCTGTGAGGTGAAGCTTCACCTGAGCTGGGGGCACTCATCCGTTATCAAGGTGCGCAGTTATGATCTCCATGAAGGAATCAATACCCTCATCGACAAGCATTACGACCCGCCCTATTCCTGCACCGCCGGCGCCTGCTCTACCTGCATGGCCAAGGTGCTCAAAGGCAGCGTCAAAATGGATGCCTGCTACGCCCTCGATGATGAAGAGGTGGAAGAAGGCTACATCCTCACCTGCCAGAGCCACCCCACGGCGGATGAGGTGGAGATCACTTATGATGTGTGAGTAAGTGCCCGGACAATTTTAGCTATACCCATTTTGCATCGAATTTGAACCGCCAGAAGCCATTTTTCCGGGGTTCCGGTTTGATTGTTAAATGGTTATATTGTTCCATTGTTATTGTCCAGGCACTTAGCCGGACAGATTTTGTTTACTTATAGTGCTTCGATAGTAAACCCCGGGCATAAGGCCTTCGACGCTCTGCATGCGAAGCAACATGAGAAGACTACTCCAGCCCAGGCACCAACAATTTGACAATGTAGCCATCCAGGCAACCGAAAATAAAGCTCACAAGGCTCTAATACCGAAGCACTCCAAATATACTACCTTGTTACTCCCCAACCACCTTCACCTCATGCGCCTGCAGCACCTCCAGGTTTTCCCCGCCGAAATGAACGAAGGCCGCCACCTTACAGTTCTCCGCCACCCATGCTTCCGATAGTTCCAGAGAAAAAGTTTTTGTGATCACTGCCCCTTCGGTGAGCGGCTCCTGTATGAGGTTGCCGGCGAAGGCAGTCATCATATCACGCAGGGTGTGCTTATGGATGTAGTTCGGGTCCGGCTTTTGATCGTCGGGCGTGAGCTGAAGGTCCATTACTCCGTCTTCGGTGATGGCGATGCTCAGGCGCACGTCCTCTTCCTCGATGGTTTCCTGAATGTACAGGCTGACGGCCACCGTCAATTCCCGGCTTTCCTCGGCGTATTCGCTGTTGATGCCGATCTTTACGCGGGGCGGCAACGCCAGTTCCTTCTGTATGGATTCCGCCCAGTCGCCCCGCCCCTGCTGCAGGCCGAAGCCCACGCCGAAGTCCCTGCGATTAACCACGGCGGTAGGGTAGCCCAGTGGGGCGCCCAGGAGTTCCAGCAGGTTGAGGCCTTCCGAGACCCGGAAGTCGTACAGGCTCTCCTGATAGGGCGAAGAAAAGGAGCCGGCGTGGATAGAGATGGCCACGAGTTGCGGGCCGTGTATGCCCAGCAGGCTCTCGATGGCAGCCGCCCCCGCCGGGCAGTTGACGCATTTCACCCCCGTAAACTCCTCGATGAGCACCTGCCGCTGTTGCTCTTCTATGGTGACGGGAACGCCGGAGTCGTTGCCTCCCATGGCGGGGTTGATCTCGGGGGGGATCTCTTCACAGCCCAGCCATAGCAGGGACAGGAAGAGGAAGAAAATGCTAAGCCGATTCATAGGTATAGTTTTAGCCATCTAAAAATTTGAATTTACCGTGAGTTTCACTCCGCTGAAAGCCGGTTCCAGCCGGCAGATGCCGCCCGTACAGACCACGCCCTCCACCTGTTTGATGTAGCTGAGGGAAAAACGGTTGGCGCCCTGCGTATAGAACACATCAAAGCGGGGATAGTGCAGGGCCAGCTTTTCTCCGCTCTCGTCCACCGGCGAATTCTTCCCCGGAGAAACGTTGTACATATCCGAAACGGTGAACACCCAGTGCGGGGCAATGCTGAACTCCGCCAGGCCGAACAGCCAGTTGCCGTAGTCCTGAAGGGCGTCTGCCGACCGGTCCATGCCCACATTCATATACTGCCCCTCGAAGCGGATGGACTGTCGCCGGCTGATCTTGTAAAGGAAATCAAAATAGGGTATGAGCGTTTCCACGATGGGCGCGCCGGGTTTAAACTCAAATACCTCCTGATTATAGCGTTGTATCTGCAGGCCGCCCAGCAGGGTCCACTGCCGCTCGTGCTTGTAAGAGATCTCCGTATACAGCTCCCGGTAGAGCAGTTCGTCTTCCAGAGTGGTGATATTGGAAAAGTTTACATTGAAGCCCCACTTGCGCTTGTAGTTATAGCGGATATCGGCCTGCAGGGCCAGTTCGCCCAGGGGTTGGGTAGCCGCGTTGTAGCGGGCGGTCAGCCGGTAGGTATTTACCCGCGCCATGGGCGGCAGGAAGTTGACCAGGCCGCGGTTGAGTTGTGCCTGCGGCCGGGTGCGGAAGTCGAAATCTTCGGTGCGCTTGGCTTCCAGGCTGATGCCCAGGCCCTTGTCGGCGTAGCTCAGGCTGGTGTATAACACCGAACCCGGGGCCAGGTACAACTGCTCGCCGGTAACCGTGGTGGAGTCCCCCACACGCAATTCGCCGAAGGGGTCGTTGAGGTTGTCTTCGGTCTTATAGGCGCCTTCTACGTACCAGCTGACGGGGCCGGCGGTGAGGGTATTAAAGGCGGAGAAGGCGTAGGTATTGTATTTGGGCACGAAGGCATCTTCCTTGGTGTAGGTGTTGATGGTGGCCACCAGGGCATTCATGGAGCCGTCGTCCAGTGTGCGGTTGACGATGCCGAAACCCGGAGCAATGGCCCAGCCGGCGGTATCGCTGGGGCTGTAGAAGCCATCGATGCTCAGGCCTTTTATCACGGATTCATAAGTGTCGAACTGCTGTTTCTGCCGCCCGGTGAATACCTTGGCCTTCCAGTCGGGCAGGATATCATATTCCAGGCGTGCGCCGTAGAGCGCATTATCGATCAGCAGAGGCCGTTCTTCGAAGGAGCGGAAGATGATGCCGCTGCCCACCTGTTCGTAGAGGTAGCCCACGGAGATATCCAGTTTCTGGATCTCCTTGCGGATGAACCAGCGGCCGATGCCTTCATCTGTATAGGAGCCGGTGGGGTTTAGCAGGTTAGAATTATTGAAGAGGTCGAAGCGCAGGCCGAAGTCGAAGCCCCAGTTGCTATAGGTGAGGTTGAGCCAGGCGTCGGCGCCGTACTTCTGCCGGTCGTACTGCGGCGTGTTGGCCGCTCCGATGAGGCTGTCGCGGATAAAGAAATTGGCGTTGGCCTCCAGGTTGCCGTATATCTGGCCGCCATCGTTTTGCGCCAGGAGCGATGGGAGCAGCAGCAGAAAAAAGCAGCAAAAAACGAGTGCTTGCAAATATTTCATCAATAAAACCGGTTACTAATTCTAGCGTTTTACGTCAAAGAGCAGGCAGAGTTACTTCTCCTGATCACAATTATCCCCTGATTTTCGGGGAATAAGAAATTATCCTGCGCCGAATCATCCGGAAGGCCCTGGGAATGACTTTTCGGCTTTTCGATGCGATTTGATGCAGGTACAGCCCGGCCTGAGAAGATTCCGTACCTTTGTCCAAATTGACATTTTTTATATTTGAAAAAAATAGATTTCGCCGTATGAAAACACTGACTACCATTCTCCTGCTATTTGCCGCTGTTTTTGCCTACGGGCAGAAAGCCGTTCCCTCCGTGGAAGTAAAAACCCTGGACGGGCAGACTGTAAATATCCAGGAGTACGCCAATAACGGAAAGATCACCGTGCTGAGTTTCTGGGCCACCTGGTGCGCTCCCTGCAAAAAAGAACTCGACGCCATCGCCGACCTGTACGAAGACTGGAAGAGCGAATACGATATGGAACTGGTGGCCATTACCATAGACACCCAACGCGCGCTGCCCAAGGTAAAACCCATGGTGGAATCCAAAGGCTGGACGTATACGGTGCTGTCCGACCCCAACCAGAGCCTGCGCAACGCCCTGAACTTCCAGACCATTCCCCAGACTTTCCTGGTCGACCAGAACGGCAACATCGTTTACGTCCACACCGGCTATGTACCCGGCGATGAGTATGAGCTGGAGAATAAGATCAAGGCCCTCGTCAAATAGTTTTGAGGGAGGAGTTTTGAGTTTTGAGTTACTTTTCCATTACGGCTTTATTTTTATGGAGACTCAAAACTCCTCCCCCAAAACTCAAAACTCGTAACTCATTATTCCCCGAAAATCCTTATTTTTGGAAGGAACCATCTTTACGGCGGGATATGCTCGAGAAAACCCACTTTCTTTCCCCCTTCGGCTGCATTGAAGTGCAGGGCAGCGATCATGGCATCAGTTCTGTACAACTGGTAGACAAAAAACCCTGCCCCACCGGGCCCATTCCCGCCGTGCTGCGGCAGTGCGTCGTGCAGCTGAACGAATACTTCCGGGGAGAACGCCGGCAGTTCGAGCTCGACCTGGATTTCGGCAACGGGCCGTCCTTCCATCAGGCGGTCTGGCAGGAACTGCTGAAAGTGCCCTACGGCCATACCACCACCTATAAGGCCATCGCCGAAAAACTGGGGGACGCCAAGGCCGTGCGCGCCGTAGGCCAGGCCAACCGCCACAACCCCATCGCCATCATCGTACCCTGCCACCGCTGCATCGCCAAGAGCGGAGACCTGCAGGGCTACTTCTACGGCCTGGATATGAAACGGCAACTGCTGGAACTGGAAAACCCGATGAGCTTCGCCCGGCAGGGGAGCCTTTTTTAGGGTCTGGAGGCCCAGGTGTCTGGAGGGGGCAAATCAAAGATCAAGAGGCCTGTCCCGCCTTCCGATTTCCACCTTCCGCCTTCCGATTTCCTCACAACCACCGAACCACTCCATACACCCCCAGCGACAGAATCGCCAGTATACTCACCCAAAGCGCCAGGTCATACACCGCACCCGGATGGAAGGCCGGATGCAATCGTTTATACCGGAAGTGAACCGCCGCCAGCACCACCAGAAACAACAGGAAAGAGCCTGCAATGCCCCCGCTAATCACCATGGCCACCGGCAGCTGAATGAAAATGAACAAGATCGCCCAAACTACCGGCAGGAACCAGGCGAGTATGGCGATGGACCGCCGCCGTTGCCGCAGGTCAAAAAAGTTGATCCAGCCCAGCTGGCCGAAGAGGTCGGAGATCAGCCGCGTCCAGGCCGCCAGGGCGGCGAAGAGGGTGGAGAATAAAACCATGAATGCCCCCAGCAGAAAAATGGACTTGGCGCCCGGCCCCAGGGATTCGGTGTACATGCGCGATAGCGACTCCACCATGGCGTATCCCTCCGGCACATCTCCGCGGGCATGCAGCACGGCGAGGATCAGCAGCGGGCCGTAGATCAGCCGCCAG
>CAYVVK010000163.1:0-11012 GCA_964454855.1 uncultured Phaeodactylibacter sp.
AAAGACGGACTAGTATTGATCAAACGCAACGGCCAGCAACTCCTGGAGCTCGTCAACCAGATGCTCGACCTGTCCAAGCTGGAGAACGGTAGCCTGCCGGTAAATATGGTGCAGGGGGATGTCATCCCCTTCCTGAAATATCTGCTGGAATCTTTCCATTCGCTGGCGGCGGCTAAGCAGATATCCCTGAACTTCCATTCTGAGCTGGAGGAATTGACGATGGATTACGACCCGGAAAAGCTGCGGCAGATCGTGGGGAATTTGTTGTCTAATGCGGTGAAGTTTGCTCGGGAGAAAGGAGAAGTAAGTTTGGAAGTGGGAAATCGGAAGTGGGAAGTCGGAAACCGGAAGCGACCGCAGGGAGTCCCGTACCGACGGAGGAGGTCGGGAGCGGAAGGCGGAAGTGGGAAATTGGAAATGAGCCCTGCGTATTGGGGCAGCTCTTCGCTACGATCCGAGAAGCAGGAAGCCCCAGGCCGATGGCTGCAGCTGGCCGTATCAGATAACGGCAGGGGCATTCCCGAAGAAAAGCTGGAGAGGATATTCGACCGCTTCTACCAGGTGGATGATTCTGCGACTCGTTCCGGAGAAGGTACGGGCATTGGCCTCACCCTGGTGAAGGAACTGGTAAAGCTGCTGGGCGGTAAAATTGAGGTGGAGAGTGAACTGGGCCAGGGCACAAGGTTTACCCTTTGGTTGCCGATCACGAAGCTGGCGGAAAAACAAGGCCAAACCCCAGCTTCAGCGATAGAAGCGAACGCCCGGGCCCACGAACAAACGAATGCACGAAAACACGAAAACACAAATACACGAACCCACAAACCCACAAATACACTCCTCATCATCGAAGACAATCCCGATGTCACTCAATATGTCTCCTCCCTTCTGAACAAACACTACACCATCCTCACCGCCCCAAACGGCAAGGCCGGCCTGGAGAAAGCGCAGGAAGAAATACCCGACCTCATCCTCTGCGATGTGATGATGCCGGAAATGGATGGCTTTGAGGTGTGCCGCCGGCTAAAGGGCGACCTGAACACCAGCCACATTCCCATTGTGATGCTCACCGCCCGGGCGGATATCGACTCTCGCATCGAGGGCATCGAGCGGGGGGCCGACGCCTACCTGGCCAAGCCCTTCGAGGAGCGGGAATTGCAGGCCCGCCTCCGGAAACTGCTGGAAAACCGGGAGCGGCTGCGGCAGTACTATACCTCGGGCGGCTTCCTGAGCCGGGAAGCACCCCCTCCTGCACGGGAGGGACAGCCTTCTCCTGCCGACCAGGAGTTCTTAGAGCGGCTCCTCGCTGCCGTCGAAGAAAACATCAAAGACCCTAACTTTAGTGCAGAGCAGCTGGCTGGCCTTTTGTTTGTCAGCTATTCCACCTGCCTCCGTAAAGTGAAGGCCCTGACCGGCAAGAAGGTCAATGCCTACATCCTCCACATTCGCATCCACCGGGCGGCGTGCCTGCTGCGGGAAGAGCCGGATAGCAAGATCAACGACATCGCCGCCGCCGTGGGTTTCCGCTCGAACAACTACCTGACGCGGAAGTTTAAGGAGGTGATTGGGTGTACGCCTACTGAGTATCGCCGACGGAGGGGGTAGAGCTTGGAAAAATAGATTCGTTTCGCTACAAAAACACAGCGGCTTAAACACTACCGGATTAGATATGAACACAGGCTTTTTTCTCTGTCGCAGCTACGCCGCTACCAAAACCTTCTGAATAATTACCGGGGGCTCACGCCCCCGGCTATATTACGTCGCCCCTACAGGGCTCCCGGCAGAGTATAGCGCATGCTTCGCATTGGCCATCTACTGCTTCACAAACTTCCCGGTATATACTACCCCCTCTACCGTAGCCTTCATCAGGTACAGGCCTTGCGGCAGCTGTTCTACGGCCAGCCACTCTCCATTGCGCATCCGCTGCTGGGCTGCCAGTTTGCCCTGGAGGTTCATGAGCTGGATATTAAATGCTTCGGGCGTATTTACCGGCAGTTCTACCTTAAGTTCTGTATTTGCCGGGTTGGGAAACAGGCGGAGGGGGGCTTTCGCTACCGCCTCACGATTACCGGTCAGAGAAAAGCCTTCCCATCTATACACAGTACCCTCATTACCCCCGCCAAAACCTACGGTTGGAGAGATAAACTTGAAACATTCGAGCTCGACGTTGGAGGTGAAGTTTTCCCAGCTTTCTCCATCATCATAGGTCACCAGCATGGCCGGGTTATGGACAGGGGCGTAGGAGTTATGAACCAGATAGGTGCCTGCTGTACCCGGAATATAGTCAATCCCGGAGGTATGAGTGGGGGAGGATATTTCAATTGGGGACCAGGTCTCTCCACCATCCACAGTCCGAAATGCACCATTAGGAAATATCTTGACAGCCAGGCCATTCAGCTCATCCTTAAATGCCAGCGAAGCTATACGTTCACCTCCGAATTCATATGCCTGCCAACTGCGCCCCCGGTCTGTAGATTTGAACACCCTGCCCTTCGAACTGAGAAACCAGACAATGTCTCCCATTACTTCATAGAAGCCATTCCAGTCCGCTATGCACACGCCTTCTCCGGGTAACTGGGCAGGCATAGCGTCTTCACTTACTTTTGTCCAGTTCTGGCCACCGTCATCAGTAATGTAAATGGCAATTTGGTCATTAAAGTCATCGTGACAGGTAGCCCCAAAAGCGACCCCCTCATGGGTATTCCAAAAATGAACAGCGGCGGGAGTTTCATTTAATCCTGTAAAGCTAGTACTTTGTTCACTCCAGGTAGCTCCACCATCATTGGTCTTAAAAATCTTGCCGGAAATTGGATTGAGTTCGTCAGCTGTTGCCAGCCAGGCAAACCTTTCATCTATAGCAAAAAGCTGAATGGCATACAGCTCGGATGGTATTGCAAAAGGCCTAACCGTCCAGCTTTCTCCTCCATCAGTAGTCTTCACTAAGTACTGAGGCGTGGTATAACCGTCAAAATCCCAGGAAATTCCCCATACTACATCAGCACTGATGGGCGAGATCGCCCCAATGCTTTGATTGGAGGTGGCCAGGGAGCCGCTGATGTTCGCCCACTGTGCCTGCAAATAGGAAATGCTAAAGAAAGTGATAAAAAGTAAAAAGTTTCTCGTTTTCATAATTTTGGTTTTTTGAATTAAGAATGAATAGAATAACCAGCAGACAGCCCGAAGTTTAAGGACGTTCCCTTGGCCTGGAAAAGCCAGGGGATGAACCCGAAGTCATCCCCTGACAAGGGCCGCTACTGCTTCACAAACTTCCCGGTATACACCACGCCTTCTACCGTGGCTTTCATCAGGTACAGGCCTTGCGGCAGCTGTTCTACGGCCAGCCACTCTCCGTTGCGCATCCGCTGCTGGGCTGCCAGTTTGCCCTGGATGTCCAGGAGCTGGATGTGAAAAGCTTCGGGCGTATTTACCGGCAGTTCTACCTTGAGCTCCGTGCTTGCCGGGTTGGGTGCTAAGCTGAGGGGAAGTTCCGCCAGCGCTTCGCGGGTGCGGGAGACAAAGGAGCTTTCGTAGGCCCCGATGTCTACGCCATTCCCCTGCAGGCGTGGATTGCCGGCCAGGTCAATGTCGGGCAGGCCTTCGTAGGCCATTCCGGCATCGATGGCGGGGCTGCCCGCCAGGAGTTGGTGATCAGCGTCAAACAGAGGATCAACAGAGGATTTGTCGTTTCCATTCAGCCAGCTGCTCATGCTGCGGTCGCCGACCAGGTTGCCGCCCCGGGAATGGACGGCGGCGTTGGTGGCGATGCGGGACTCGTAACTATCGGGGTTATACAGGATGGTGTTTTGCAGAGTAAGATCGCAATGGTTGTGGAGCCTGACCCCGCCGCCGCTGTTATTGGCAACAGTAGTGTGGAATAGCTCCAGTTTGGGCAACAACTCCATAGCAATGGTGCCATCATGGCTGCCGTTGCCGGCGATGAGGCTGTTTTCAATGCGGCAGTAAGCAAAGAGGGGAAAAACCGCGTTGTCTGTGGACTGGTAGGCTTCGATCGTCCCACCGTTCGGGCTTTGATTGTTGATGATATGGGTTTGCCGGATCGTAATCTGGTGATTTGAGCTGTGGGCATTCATGATTAATGCGCCTCCTCGTTCCATTGCGCTGTTGCCGTCGATGATGCATTTATCAATAAAATAGTCGCCCCTGGAGCTCCGGTTCGTTTGCAGGCCCAGAGCCCCTCCGTTAGTTGCTTCATTTTCAATGAGGGTGCTGTTCTTCAGGGTGAAGTCCAATCTGGCACTACCATCGCCATTACCCGCCAAAACCATCAGTGCACCATTCTCTTCTGAACGGTTTTTTTCGAAGTAGCAGTTATCGACCAGGGCCGTGGCTGTTCCTTGTAAATCAGCATTTATGACCATCGCGCCGGCTCCGATATCGCTGTCATTTTCTCTGAACGTTAAGTTGCTGCATTCCAGCTGAGCATTATTGCCAGCAGAAGCCATAGTCAGGCCTCCGGCTCGCCAGGTAGAAACATTCCGAAAGAACTCACAGTCCTCAAAGCGGATGGTATTGTTCTGTGTGCCTGGCCAGTTTGCCAAAGAAGCACCGCCTCCTGACTGCCCCCATCCTTCCGCCAGGGGGGAAGCAAAATTTCTCCGAAACTCGCAGTTGGATACGCTGATATTATTATTTGAAGCTATGATATCCATGGCGATGCCACCACCAAAGCTGGCAGCATTGCCTTCAAAATAGCAGCCGGACACTTCCAGCGACTGGCCATTAGCTCTGCTGGTGTAATTCATTCCGCCTCCTTTCTGAGGGGACTGGTTGGAAAGAAAATTGCAATCTTCAATGGTGCAGTTGGATTCGTTGATATAAAGGCCCCCGGCCCGCAGATTTGTTACATTATTTGAAAAAGTACAGGATTTGATCGTGAGGGGAACGGAGGATTCTGAATCTACATTTAAACCTCCGCCCTCGCCGGATTCGTTATACTCAAACCAGGTGTTCTCGATAAGCAATCCGCCCATATTTCTAAAATAAGCGCCACCGCCCGCCTCTATGGAATAGTTCCGTTCAAAACGGCAGTTCCGCACGGCCGGGCTGCCCAAAGCATAGAGGCCGCCGCCGTTTCTGACGGAGATCGCACCTTGCCCGGCCCCATTGGCGTGCCCTGCTTTCATGGTAAATCCATCAATAATGGTTAGCGGAGTAATATTTGCTTCCACCATAACCACATTAAATACATTATCCGCCTTGTTTGTAAACAGATCGCCTTCCACATCATCTCCATTCAGGTCTCCGGAAAGGATGGTAGGAAATACGGTGGGATCGCCTCTCTCCTCCAGGCTGCTTTCCGTACCGGCAAATCCGCCGTAGAGCTTTAGGTCTTTTTCCAGTACGAAGCTGGCCTCGCGGCTGCCATCGGGCCCGGCGGGCCGGTATACGCCTTCGGCCACCCATATCTCTCCGTCTTCCTCGACGAGGCTTAGGGCGTCCTGCAGGTCCGTAAATGCATTTTCCCAGCTGGAGCCGTCGTCGGCTCCGGTGGCATCAGCCTTGACATAGATCACCTGGGCGCTGATCGCGGCATAGTTCCATAGAATGGAAACAAGGATAAGTAGTAAATTTCCAAGTTTCATGGTTTAAGTTTTAGGTTATAAAATGACCAGTCCGGACGGCAGAGGCATGGGCCTGTCCCGCCGCCGGATGGCGAATAGCCTTATTTTTTTAATTTTTTGCCAAAAAGAAAAGGGGGAACGCCAGCGGGCGATCCTTATCATAAAGATGAGGGGATTGAAAAATGGCGTTTAGTACAAAGCGTTCAAATTGTAGTACAGAAGTGGCAATTTGTGTCTCTCCCCTCCTTTGGAGGGGCTGGGGGAGGCTTCTACCGCAGCAGCACCACCTCCCCGTTCAGCATTTCCATATTGTCATTCAGGAGGCGGATTTCCGCCCGGAAGACATATACCCCCGGATCCATTTCCTCGCCGCGGAAGGTGCCGTCCCAGCCCAGTTTTTCTTCATTGGGGGCCAGGCCCTTTCCGTCGAACATCAGGTTGCCCCAGCGGTCGAATACCTGCAGGCTGAGGATCTCCGCCAGTTGGGCGCCGCCGTAAAGGGTGAAGAAGTCATTGTTGCCGTCGCCGTCGGGGCTGAAGGCATTGGGCGCATACACCTGTATCTGGGTATTGACGAAGACGAACACCTCTGCAGAGGCTGTGCAGCCGGACTCATCGGTGGCCGTCAGGGTATAGGAAGTAGTCTGCTCCGGCCCGGCGTAGGGGCTGAGCGCCGTGGAGTCGATCAGTCCCCGCAGCGGGGACCAGCTGAAGGAAGCGATCTCGAAGCTGGCCTGCGGCCTCAGCTGTACGCTGTCGCCCAGCTTCACCTCCTTATCCCCTCCCAGAGACAGCAGTAGTTCTTCGGGCTCTCCCACTACTACCGATTGGGAAGTTTCACAGCCATTGGCGTCCCGCACTACCAATTCGTAAGTGCCGCCGCTGAGGTTCGGAATGGTAAGGGGCGGAGAATCAAAGGGTATAAAGCCGCCGCCATCCAGCGAATAGGCGAACGGAGCTGCTCCCCCCTGCAGGCTTTCCAGGATAATACTCCCCCCCTGCTCACCAAAACAGCCCGTGGCGACACCAGAAGTTTTGGCCACGATGGGCGCCGGTTCGTTGAGCCGTACGCTGTCCTGCGCCGAGCAACCCGCCGGGCTGGTGATGGTTGCCGTATACACGCCGGCGCCCACATTTTCCAGTGTACGCGAAGTAGCGCCGGTATTCCACAGATAGGTGAGCCCATCGCCGTTCACTACCCCTACCCTGCCGTCCTGGGCGCCGTTGCAGCTCAGGCCGAAGCCATTGTAATCGGAAAGCACCTGCGCCTCGGCATCTCCCACGCCCACGGTGATGACGGCCGGCTGCCCGATCTCCACCGGGCAGAGGCTGCCGATGGCGGTCAGCACAGAAATTTCGTAGGTAGTTGTCTGCTCCGGCGCTACCTGGAAGCTCACCCCATCGGTGATCTCCATGAAGGTGCGCAGCGGGCCGCTGTCATCTGAAATAGTGACGTTGAAGGCATCAGCCCCCTGCAGGCGGATGGTGATCTGGGTGGAATCCCCCGGGCAGATCTCCGTGCTGCCTTCGAGGAAGCCCAGCACCCGCTCCCGATAGGTAAGGGAAACCTCTACGGTACTATCACAGCCCGTTACGCTGCCGTTCTCTATGACTACTGTACCGCTGGAATTGTTCTCATCGAAGGTTTGCCCGTTCACCACCACTACATTGCCGGGGCAGAGGGTGGAGTCGATCACTGTGCTTGCTCCTTCTACGAAGGTGAGGTTGATATTGGCCACCGAATCGCAGCCATTGGCCGAAGCGCCGGCCAGTACTTCCTGCCCCGAGGGGTTGGCTTCGTTGTATACGGTTCCGTTGATAAGGAGAGAATCACCGGCGCAGAGTGTGGGTTCCAGCAGGGCCGTATCGGCCGGGAAGAAGCTCAGGCTGACGGACAGTATGGAGTCGCAACCGCTGGCCGTGGCCAGGGTATCGGTACCGGAAGGGTTGGCCGCATTGTATACCGTCCCGTTGAGGAGCAAGCTGTCGCCGGTACAGAGCGTGGTGTCCAGCCCCCCCCTTAATACCGGTAGAATGGTGGCCTGCTCCACCTGGTTTAGATTGGCCTCGCAATTGGCATCGGCCAGGCCGGTAAAGCTTGCCGTGATCGTTCCCGAGCTTATTCCGAAATCGGCGGGGCAGATGTCCAGGGTAGTATCGCGGCTCATGGTGCTAAAGGAAAGGGGTTGCTGTGCGCCACCGGCACCGGCGTTGAAAAACAGCTGGAAAGGCGGTGTGCCCTGGAACTGCAGGTTGAAGGAAAAGCACTGGCCGGCGCAGATCGTATCGCCCGCAGAGATGGATACCTCGGGCAAGTCATTGGCCACTCCAATGGTAAAGCTCACGGAAGACTGGCAGTTGTTGCCGTCCTCCACCGTGACGCTGTAATTGCCGGTGCTCAGCCCGCTGCGGCTGCCCTGCGTGGTATCGCCATCGCTCCAGGTGTAGTTGACGGGGGGGCTGCCGCCCTGCAGGTTGAGGCTCACTGCGCCGTCGGTAGTATTGGAGCAGCTTTGATCCTGCACCTCGGTGATGTCGAGCAGCAGATCGCAGGGCGGTTCGTTGACGATGAACGAGCAGGTATTGGAGCAGCCGTTGGCATCTTCCACCAGCACCTCGTAATTACCGGCGCTCAGCCCGGTCAGGGTGAAGGTTTCGGCCGTGAGATCTGTGAATGTGAGGGTGATATCAGAAGTAACGGTGAGGCGGTAAGGCTCCTGGCCGCCGCTGAAGTTGATCTCCGCCACTCCGTCTTCTGCGCCTTGAGCGGAAGGAGACGCAACCACCTCGCAACTCACGCTGATCAGATCCAGAATAGCCACTTGTATGCTGTCTGCCAGGGCACACTGGCCGGCATCGGGAATGAAGCTGAGGGTAATGGTATCTCCGGCCAGGCCATCCGGCGAAAGGCTGTTGCCGCTGACTCCCGGCCCTTCCCAGTTGCCGCTGATGCCGCTCTGCACCGCAGGCAGGGCAACCGGATCATCACCCAGGCAAAGGGGGCCGAGCGCATCTAGCGTGAGCGGTTCGGGCTGGCTGGGGGTAATGGGAGGTGAAACACAGCCGTTGTTGCCATAGGTGGAAGGAGGCAGAAAAAAGGCGCCGTTGCCGCCGGGCACCTCGCTGAGATCGTAGATATAAGTTTCCGAGCAACTGCCGTTGCTCAGGCTGAGGACGGTGAACCGCTGCTCGTCGCCGGAATTGGTGAAGGCGCCGGCCGAGCGGGAGCAGGTATTCTGGATGATATAAATGCACTCGCCATTGCCGCAGAAGGCGGAGAAATCGTAGGTTTCGTTCGCGCCGGCGCTGGTTTGCAGAATCACGGTAGCGTTGGCGGGCACTTCCTCCCCCGGGCCGATGGGAATGATATTGGAGCAGCCACTGAACACCGAGGGGTCGCCGGCCTGCAGGCCGCAGGGCGTAGAGTTGGATGGAAAGTTACCGTTGTTGGTGTGGATGTCGTTGTTCTGGCCGGTGATGATGTTATTGTTGTTGTCAAAATCCAGTTGCAGCTCGCTGACATTGAAGCCATCGCCGGAATTGAGGATGATAAATTCATTGAGGCCTTCTTCCGAAAAAACCGCCTGGCAGGCGTTGACCATCATGGCCTCTATGGTGGGGCATTGGCCGTAGCCGGACAGGGAAAAGAAGCAGAATAAAAGTAAGGGAGTGAGCAGCCTGTTCATGGAATTTTTTGTTTTTGGAACGATTTACAGGGTGGCGAAGATAAGCAGAAGAAAAAGAAGCAGCTATAAAAGGTGGAGCAGCAGTTGCCGAACAGGGCTTTTCGGATTCACATTTCCCGGCAGCTCCTTACAGCGCCCTAAAATACGGCAATACGGCAAAGAAAAAAAAGGGGGGTATGTTAATTGCGTATGAATTAACAGAGGCTTTGGCGGCTGTCCGTCACAATCCGGGGCCCGCGCGCTTTTCTTTTCCCACAAAACTTTGTGATCATACTCGACATTTTGAGGTAAAAAACTTATCTTTGCATCCGCTTTAGAAAAAACGAAGCCTTATTCCCTCTAAAGAGAGGATCAGGATGAGGCTCATGAAAAAAGAGCAGTCATGGATCCCTTAATTTCCTATTCAATCCCGGTAAAGGGATTGCGAGATGGCATCCATCAATTTGACTTTCAGATTGACCGCTCCTTTTTTGAGCATTTTGAACATTCTCCGATCGAAGAGGCCGACGTCAGGGTGCAACTCGAACTTGACAAGCGCCCGGACATGTACGTGCTGCAGTTCGAGCTGGAAGGCACTATAGCCACCCAGTGTGACCGTTGCGCGGCGGACATCGGCTTGCCGATCGCCGACAGCCAGCGGCTGCTCGTCAAGCTCAGCAACGAAGAAGAAGTGGAAGAGGCCGATGTGATCTTCATCAGCCCGGAAGCGCAGAAGCTGAACGTTGCGGTGTACATCTACGAGTACATCTGCCTGGCCGTGCCGCTGATCAAAGTGTACGATTGTGAGAATGACGAGAACCGCAAGTGCAACGAAGAAACCCTGCGCTACCTCAGCAACGGTGGCCAGGATGCGGAAGAAGAAAAGGAGGAGGAAGTAAGCAACCCGATCTGGGACGAATTGAAAAAATTGAAAAACAATTGACTAAGGCACCGGGCCGGAAAATTTCAGATGCCTCTTCCGCCAGGCGCCCTGATTAATACTAAAATTTCAGAACGATGGCACATCCTAAGAGTAGAATATCAAAGCAGAGAAAGCGCAAGCGCAGAACGCACAAGAAGGCTCCTGTTCCCAACATCGCTACCTGCGCCACAACCGGCGAAAAGCACATCATGCACCGTGCCTACCGCGACCTGGACGGCAATATGTACTACCGCGGTAAGCTGCTGATCAAAGCCGAAGAAGAACTTTAGCCATAGGCACATGCCTGAACCATACAATGAGCTCCCATCCGATTTGTAGCGATGTGGGGCTTTTTGTGTTCCAATCCAAAAAAAATATGAAAAAGATCGTCAAAACGGATAAGGCTCCCGCTCCTGTCGGCCCTTACAACCAGGCCATCATCCACAACGATACACTCTACGCTTCCGGCCAGATCGCCATCAACCCGGCTACCGGCGAACTGGTGGCCGAAACCATCGAGGCCGAAACGCGGCAGGTCATGGAGAACATCCGGGCCATACTGGAAGAAGCCGGCCTGGGCTTCGCCGATGTGCTCAAATGCAGTATCTTCGTTTCGGACATCAACAACTACGGCCGCATCAATGAGGTGTATGCTTCATACTTCGATGAAGCTACCGCCCCCGCCCGCGAACTGGTCGAGGTAGCCAAGCTGCCCAAACTGGTGAATGTGGAGATATCGGTGATCGCGGCTTTTGATTGAGCCCCCTCTGCCCTTCGGGCATCTCCCCCGAGGGGCAGGGCTGTTAAGTTCTGCCTGCGCTCGCCCCTTAAATCCCCTAAAGGGGA
>CAYVVK010000164.1:0-10984 GCA_964454855.1 uncultured Phaeodactylibacter sp.
GAAGCCAGGGCGCGGCGGGGAAGCCGCACCCTGGCGCTGCCCCCGGCGGCAGTTTTCCACTGCCTCCGGGGTTCTATTCGGGGCTTGGCCTGAAGCCAGGGCGCGGCGGGGAAGCCGCAGC
The DNA here is from genome assembly GCA_964454855.1 of uncultured Phaeodactylibacter sp. Lineage (GTDB taxonomy): Bacteria > Bacteroidota > Bacteroidia > Chitinophagales > Saprospiraceae > CAYVVK01. Next base: position 122 of record CAYVVK010000164.1, read on the forward strand.
CTGGCGCTGCCTAAGTATCCGGCATATGGTCCAGGTCCATATCCAGTGTACCATCTTCCTCCTCGTCTTTAAAGAGCAGGCGGAAGGCGAAGGCCGCGCCGCCGAAGAGCAGGGTGGCGGCGACGATCATCACGGCGATGCCGCTGCCGGAGAGCCCCAGGAAGCGCACCGACACATTGCGCGAGGCCCTACTGGTGCTCAGGCTGGCCACGCCGGCCTTGCGGGGCGCCCATTCGAAAGTGGTGGTGAGTTTGCTGGCCCGCAGGGTATCCGCGCGGGCGATACTGCTGTTGGGGCGGTAGGTGACGATGAGCATAGAGTCGGGCTCCGCCAGAGTGATGGTTACCGTTTCGCCCTGTACGGGCTGCTCAGTGGAAATGCCGATCTGCCCCTGCAGGGGCATCAGGCAGCAGAGGGCGCCTAGGACAAAGAATATCTTTTTCATGATTCCCGGGTTTTAGAACGGGTGATGTAAAAGGCGAAGAAAAGGGTGAAAGCCAGCCAGAAAATGGGGATGAAAACCGTCAGCCAGCCGTAGCCCGGCATGTCGTAATTGCTTCCGTACAGCGGCCACTCCTGGATAAGGGAGGTGACGATCACCGTGAGTAGTATTACCGGCAGGATATACCTGAGGAGGAAACCGAACCATGGCCCCAGTTTGAGCTTGGCGTTGGCGTTTAGGGCGGCGCGCAATTTATTCGCGCCGAACACCCAGCCGATCATGATGACCTCCAGCAGGCCTACGATGAGCAGGCTGTAGTTGAACACCCAGTGGTCGGTGATGTCCAGCAGGGTAAGCCCAAGGGTGCCGTTGCCGGTCAGCCCGCTGTCGATGATCTGCGGCAGGGCGAAGAAGCAAGAGCCGATGATGCAGGGCAGGGCGATGAGCGTCAGCGCCCGCTTGCGGCTGATGCGGAACTTGTCGATCAGCGCGGAGGCCGGCGCTTCGATCAGCGAGATGGAGGAGGTGATGCCCGCCAGTACGATCAGCAGATAGAACAGGAAGCCGAACAGCCGGACCACCCAGGGCAGCGCAGACAATTCGTTGATGCCCTGCGGAATGACGAAAAAGGAGAGCGACAGCGTAGTGCCCGCCGGGTTGAGCGCAAAGACGAACAGCAGGGAAAAAATGGCCACCCCCGCCAGAAACTCAAAACTGCAGTTCAGAAAGGAGACCAGCATGGAGTTGTTGACCTGGTCGGCATCGCGGGGCAGGTAAGAGGCGTAGGCCGTCATGGTGCCCAGGCCGAGGGAGAGGGAGAAGAACATCTGGCTGAAAGCCCCTTTCCATACCGTAGGTTCTTTAATGCCATCCAGGGCCGGCGTGAACAGGTACATGATGCCGTCGAAGCCGCCGGGCAGCGTCAGGCCGCGGATCACCAGGATGATCATGAAGATCCACATCAAGGGGACGAAGACCCGCACGGCCTTCTCGATGGTATGGGTCCCCTGCCGCAGGATGAAGAGGTTGATCAGCCAGATGATTATGATGTACACCAGCGGGTTCCAGGTGCTGATCAGGCTGAAAAAGTAGACTGTAGCGCTGGGCTCCGGCGTGGGCTCGGTAAAGGGGGCAAAGGGCGCCGTGATGCCGGGTTCGAACAGCGAGCCGAAGGAGCCGATCATCATGCCCAGGCCCCAGCCCAGAATGGCGATGTAGTACATGGTGATGAACAGGGCGCTGCCGATGCTCCACCAGCCTACAAACTCCCCGCGCTTTCCCGCCAGGCGGCTCAGGGCCATGGGAAAGGACTGGTGCGTGATGGTGCCTATCCCGAATTCCACCATCATGATGGGCATGCCCAGCACGAAAAGGGCCAGGAAATAGGGCAGGTAAAAAGCGCCGCCGCCGTACTGATAGGCATTGGAGCTGAAAAAGACGATATTGCCCAGCCCGATGGCCGAGCCGCTGGCTGCCAGGATGAACCCGAGCTTGCTTTGCCAGTTCTGACGTGGTGCAGACATGGTATTCGTTTTGGTGTTCGTGGCTCAAAATATATCAAATTGCCCGCACATTAAGAAGCCAGGGAGCCATCGGCCTTCTTCTTTCGTATTTTGCTTACCTTTTTGAGCCACCCAACCTTAATGGGCCGGCCAGCGTCCTAATAAAAAAATAACCAGCCATGCATACCGCAATATCAGCACCTATCCGGCGGCTTCTGAAAGGTAGCGCCCCACTGCTCCTCGCCTTCATTTTCCTTTCCGCCTGCAGCAAGGACTCAGGCGAGGGCCCGGAAGGAGGCGTAGGCTTAAGAGTGGAAAACCAGAGCAGCTTCACCCTGCAGGAAGTGCAGGTCATGGCCGGCGGTGGCGGCGAACACATGTATTTTGACATCGCTCCCGGTATCCGTTCGGAGTATAAAAACTTCGATTACACCTATCGCTATGGCTTCGTGCAGGCCATCATCGAAGGAGATACCCTTACCCTGCAACCCACTGATTACGTTGGGGAGAAGCGTTTTACCGAGGGCAATTTCACCTTTGTGCTGGATGTCATCGGCGAGTTGACGCCCCTGTATCTGGTGCTGGAGTTCAGGGAGGAGTAGGCCAGCATAGCTGGTTCACATTGTTATATTGTTGGTGCCCTGGCAATATTGGTATACTTGCCCAGCTTCGATAGCGGGTTCGAAATACTTTGCCTTTCAGGCGTTCGGGGCAGATTGTTAAATAGTGAAGGCCGTGGGGGGCATATGTTGCCAACAACCGGCCTCCTCTTTTCGCACTTCCAAAAAATGCGTATATTAGGTGGCGTAAAGAAATCACCACCTCTCAATATTCTGTAATACAGCCTCGCCGTGGAGGTTGCAACCCATTCCGGTTGCTGCTATCCACGATTTGCGAACACCTAAACCCGGCTGTATGAAACAGATGATCACCCTTGCCCTTCTCCTCTTTTCCATTGGAGCTCTTCAGAGTACCTCCACCTATACTCTGCAAAGCCCATCTTCTGAAATTTCCTTTCTCATCCGGAGCAAGCTCATACTCGTAGAGGGGGCCGTTAACGGGCGGGTGGGCTATTTCCTCTTCGATACCGGCGCCTCGGAACTCATTCTCAACAAGGAACGATTTTCCGATGGTTATAACGACAAGATCAGGCACCAGTTTGCGGATACCGGTGGGCATGGTGTCTCGCAGGGCTCCATCTTCATCGGGCAATTCGACTGGGCAGGGCTGAAACGGGAAAAGTTCTTTGCCCCCTGCCTGGAACTCGGCGCCCTGGAAGCCGAGCTTGGTGAGGTACTGCTCGGGATCATTGGCTACGATGTGCTGCGCCATGTCGATATCGAGGTAGACTACTACCGCTCGGCCATGGCCATACGGCGGCCCACCGGGGAGAAATCCTCCCTCCCTGTGCGGAAACCCGATTATCACTTCACTTTTAAAATGGATGGCCATATCCCGATACTACGCGCAAGCCTGGGAGAGGCGGGGAACCTGCGCATGGGCCTCGACTCCGGTTCTTCAATGAATATTTGCGACCGCGCGTTGCGCAAGAAGATCGCCGGCAGAGCCCTGAAAAAGCGGAGCATCCGCATGCAGGGCCCGGGCGGCCGTACCATAAGGACGGATTATTACACCCTGGAATCCTTGCAGGTGGAAAATGCCTACGCCATCTCTTACGCCCGGGTAGCGCTCAACAGCCTTAAAGCCTTCCGGGATTACGGCATCCATCTGGACGGGCTGCTGGGGGTCAACTTCTTCCGGTTGGGGAAAGTGCGGCTCAACTACTCCTCTCAAACCATAGACGTCTGGCTGGAACACAACGATTATACCCTGCGGCACAACAGCCTGGCTCTGCCAAAAGGGATGAGCGCGGAGTAATTTTGCAGGTTTAGCCTATTCCCCGTACAGGGCCGTCTCCGGGTGAAAAGCGTACCAGGCGAACCAGAACATGCTGGCGCTGGGTAGCTCCTCGCCCTGCTCGTCGGTAATGTAGGCGGAAGCCTCCTGCTTATTGTAATGGACCAGCACCGTTTGGCCATTCACCACATCGCGCACGGGCGTGTCCTTCTGTTCCAGGCGGGAGAAAGGATAGGCTTTGTATTGCCCCTTGATCTCCAGGCCGATGACTCGCTCTTTGCGGTGGAGGACGGGGTTCTCTTCCTTCACCGGGAACATCAGGGCCTCCCGGCGATCATAACCGGGATAGGGCGTACGCGAATAATCCCGCCGGTAGCCGGTATCTGTGCTGAGCACCAGGCTGTGGGGATGGCGTTCCAGCCACTCGCGCCAGGTGGAGTAGGTGGTGGGAATGAGTTCCAGGGGCTGGCCCGACTGCGGCCCGGCCACCGCCATGCTTTCGATCTGCGACCACAGGGATTCCGTTTGCCGGTCGTACAGCAGCATGTCGCTGTTGTACAGCAGGCCGGAAACGCCAAAGCGGTGTTCCTGGCCATTGATCTCTGCCGAAAAGGCCATGCCACTGCCACAGAGCGGGCAGTAGGTGATGACGACGGCCTGTTCCCCGAAGTGGTCATTAACGATCTCGTGGTAATTCAGGATGCGGATGGGGTAGGCCTTGGCCACGCCATTGAGGGATACGCCGAGCACATAGTCCCGGGCGTTAATGAAATCGGCATCTTCCGGGCGGACGAACTTTGGTTCATCGATGGAGGGGATGCCGTCGCGGGGCGGGCCGCCGTCGTGGATCTCATCGGCGGGTATGCGCAGCTTGGATAGGAGAAGGCCTTTCCGCTCGGGTACGGGTTCCTCATCGGGCAGGGTATCCCGGGCGGTGGTACTTTGACGGCTTTCGGAAGGGGAGGGCGAGGCACCGCAGGCGGCAAGCGGTAAAAGGCAGGCCGCCACCAGGGCGGTAAGAAAGTGAACTTTCATTTTTTGAAGGATAAACTAGGGTTTTTGCGGTAAACAAACTGTTTCTGTCGCGACAAGAGGCCGCAAGTACTTCCCGGTATATATTGAGCTCTCTAAAATGGGCTTTCTGTGGAAAAGGGTATAAATTTGATTTTTCCAAATTCTGAATGCCATGGATAAAGTCAATGAATACCTGAGCCAGGCCACAGAGATGGTTATCGCCTATGCGCCCCGCCTGATATTGGCGCTGCTCCTCCTGTACTTCGGTTTTAAGGTTGTGAACCGCATCTCCCGCTTAGCAGGCAGGGCCATCGAAAAAGCCGGCCTGGGGGGCACCCTGCTGTCTTTCCTCCGCTCGCTCATTAACATCTCCCTCAAGATCCTGCTGATATTCAGCGTGGCCAGTATAGTGGGAGTAGACGTAACTTCCTTCGTGGCGGTACTGGCGGCGGCAGGTTTTGCGGTGGGCCTGGCGCTGCAAGGCAGCCTTAGTAATTTTGCTGCGGGCATCATCATCCTGCTTTTCCGGCCCTATAAGGTGGAAGACTGGATCGAGGTGGAGGACAAATTCGGCCAGGTGGAGGAGATACAGATCTTTAACACTCTACTGGTGACCCCCGGGCAAAAGACCCTCATCATTCCCAATGGCCAGGTGGTGGACAGCATCGTGACCAACTATTCCAAAAAAGGCTATATCCGCCTGGAGCTCAACGTTTCCATGCCCTATAGCGAGAGCTACCCCAAAGTACGGGAGATCATTCTGCGGGAACTCCGCGCCATACCTAAAGTGCTGAAAGAACCGGAGCCGGAGGTGGGCATTGAATCCTACGACAGCCATAGCGTGCTGCTGGCGGTGCGGCCTTACATCATTCCCGAAGATTACTGGGAAGTGACCTTCGAGGCCTATGAGCGCATCAAGAATGCTTTTTACAATCAGGGCATCAAGGTGGCGTACTCGGAAGGCGTGGAATTGGGGACGATAGGAGAATGATTCGAAGTGGGAAGTTCGAAGTGGGAAGTTCGAAGGCTTTCCCACTTCCTTTATCTGCCATAGCCTTGGCGGCGGCGGGCCTACCTTCTCTGCTGATCCCGCTCCTTATCCTCGGGGATATCGTAGAATTGCGGAGCGGATTCTTCTCTTTCCACGCTCATCTGTTCCAGGTCGTCCATGAATTCGATGGAGTGATCCCAGAAGTCTTCGAGTATGGGCCGGGCTTTGCCGCCCCATTTCCATACGGTGGGCGGAAAATCTTCGATATAGGTGTAGGTGGCGGAATCGTCCTTGGTCGTTTGGTCGATGAGGTGGGAGGCGTCGGCGAACCACAGGAGAATGCTGTAAATGAGGATGACGATCGCGGAGGAGAAAAAGCCGCCGATGATCTGGTTGATGAAGTTGATATTGGCCGTTTCCAGGGCCCCTTCCAGGAAGCTGGCGATGAGTCGGATGACGAACATGGTCAGCACGAAGGTGATGAGAAAGCCGGCGATGAACATCAAAGGGTTCTCGGAGAACATGCTTTCCAGCATTTTGGTCGCTTCCGGGCCAAAGCGGAATGCCATCATCAGGCCGAAGACCACCGAGATGATGGTGAAGATGGTCCGGATGATCCCGCGAGAATAGCCGAGGTAAAAACCCCAGGCTGCCAGCACTGCAAATATGATGTCTATGATCATAACAAATTCAAAAGTAAAGCTTTAGCCGGATTTCGGAGCAAAAAATAGACTTTTGTGCCCATAAGTTCGATCAAAGGCAGTTATTTTCTCAGAAATACGGCTATTTCACTTTATAAAACACCTGGCCCGGCCTAACAGTTGTTCTACGATCAGCAGGAGGCTACAAATCCTGCGGCAGGTAAAGTTTAGGAGGTAAAAGTTTAGAACTTTCGGGCGATCCGCCTAACTTTGTACAAAAATATTGCTAAATGAAAATTGTACTCACATTAATCCTGGGAACTACACTCTTTGCCTCCACCCTGCCGGCCCAATCCGATGAGATGCCGGTAGTGTTCAGGCTGGGTGAACAAGAAAAGGCTTACGAGGCCCTCAACCAGGCCCACAGCCAGACGCTGCTGGAAGTCAGCGGCTTTGACACACAGAAAGCTTTCCACAGCTGGATGGACATGATGCAGGAGATGGAAAAATACGCCGATAAGGTCCGCTACGACATTAAGGGGGCCAAACTCTGGCTGCACGTCTTCTGGAATGAGGACGGCACCATCAACCACATCGGTTACCTGCTGCGCCCCGATTCGCGAAATGTCGACCCCTTAAAGCTGACGGCATTTTTCAAGACCTTTATGGAGAAATACAAATTGCCTCTGAGCAGCAACAAGAAGTTCAGCCACTATACCGGGGCCAACTTCCCGATCTACAGTGAGAAAGTTGACAATTAAGAAAAACCGAAGGCTCGCACTTTTGCGGGCCCTTTTTCTTTAACTAAATTTGCTAGCCGGGTTTGCCCTGCGCCCTGTCGTTGGGAACCAAGCCCTTTTTCCTTACTTAAAAGAATGGGTTCGATGATAAAAATCCTAGCTAATGACGGCATCCATGCCGATGGAAAGACTTTACTGGAGGAAGCCGGATATCAGGTGGATACGGAGAAGGTATCACAGGAAAAGCTGCCGGAAGTCCTGCCGGATTACGACGTGGTGATCGTTCGCTCGGCTACCAAGATACGTAAAGAGCTGATCGGCCTGTGCCCCAATCTGAAGATCATAGCCCGGGGCGGGGTCGGCCTGGACAATATCGACGTGGAGTACGCCCGCAGCAAAGGCATTACCGTGATGAACACTCCGGCGGCCTCCTCTCAGTCGGTGGCCGAACTGGTGTTCGGGCACATCTTCTCCCTCTGCCGTTCCCTGCAACAGGCGCACCGCGATATGCCGGTGAAGGGCAATACCGAGTTTAAAAGCCTGAAGAAGGCCTATTCCGAGGGCATCCAACTCAGAGGCAGGACGCTGGGCATTATCGGCTTCGGCCGTATCGGCCAGGAATCCGCCCGCATCGGCCTGGCTCTGGGCATGAAGGTCATGCCGGTAGACCTGGTAATAAACGAAGCGGATATCGACATCAACGTTTTCATGAGCGACAACGTGCGCCTGTCGGTTACGCTGGAGTCCTATGATTGGGAGGAGGTGCTCAAGGCCAGTGATTTCCTCACCCTGCACGTTCCTTTCAGCGGGGGAGAGCCGCTCATCGGCAAAAAAGAGATTGACATGATGAAAGATGGCGCCATCCTCGTCAATACCGCCCGCGGAGGGGCTATCGATGAAGAGGCCTTGCTGGAAGCCCTGAACAGCGGCAAACTGCGCGGCGCCGGCCTGGACGTCTATGAGAACGAACCCACTCCCAGGATGGACCTGGTCACGCACCCGCTGGTCTCCACCTCTCCGCATATCGGGGCGGCCACGCTGGAAGCACAGGCCAACATCGGGCTGGAGCTGGCGGACAAGATCCTGGCCTTCTTCGGGGACGATAAGTAGAAAGGCGCTTTTTCAGGTGTTCCGGTTTTATGGTTTTTCGGTAGCGCGGCCAGGTGCTTATGCCAGGTTTATATGGTAGCGCCCTGAAGCCCACCGCAACACCGCAACACCATTACAACCTACCCCTCTCCATTCATCATCTCAGCCAGCATACCCTCCTTCATGGCGTAGGCCGAGGTGATGATCTGCTGTATGCCCGCCATGGGCAATACCACTTCGATCAGGATTAGGGCGACGATGATCATGTCTGCCCGCTCGGGAGGGATACCTTCCAGAGCCCGGCGTTCATCTCTGGTCATTCCCAGCAATTGCTGATGAAAAGGGTCAAAACGGCTCACGGGCAGGATGGTGTGCAGAGGGTGGGCGCGTTCTTCCGACAGGAACTGCTCCAGCACATCGAAAGTACCGGAAGCGCCCACCAGCGTTTTTGCGGGGTACTCCCTCAGGGCCTCTTTCAGAGGCTGAAGCACCTCTCTGAGGTAGGTTCGCAGGGCGTCCGACTCTTCGGGCCGGATGGGTTCATGCCGGTGAAAGCGTTTGTAGAGCAGCGCCACGCCGATAGGGTAGCTCTGCGCCCAAAATATCCCGTCCTGCCCGGCGATGATGAACTCCACACTGCCGCCGCCGATATCCATGATGAGCATGCGTTTTGCGCTGGGCGGCACGGCCTGTATCACACCCTTGTGAATGAGCTCCGCTTCCCGGCCTCCGCTGATCAGCCGCACCTGTATTCCCGTAATATCCAGCACCTGCTGAATGAACAGCGGGCCGTTGCTGGCCGTGCGCAGGGCAGCTGTGCCGAATGCCCGCGCCTGTGCGGAGGGTACTTCGTATTGCTCGAGTACGGTTTTATAGTGCCGCAGGGTATCTATGCCCCTTTGGAAAGGAGCCGGCCCAATGGCCTCGATACCTTCTTCGGCAAGGACCACAAAGCGGCGTTCGCGATAGACTTCTCTGATGTGTTCATCATCGCCCCGTTCTGCGATGAGCAGGTGGAAAGTATTGGTGCCCAGGTCGATAACGGCGTATCTTTTCATGGCGGAGAGTGCGTTTAATTGCTCTGCGGGGCGTTTGCCCGGGCGGCGGCCAATATCTGCTCGTAGAACTGCATGCCGGCGGGCATGATCTCATTGGCATACGCTCGCTGCCCTTTGTCGTAGAAGATATAATATACACAGCCTTCACTGAAGAACAGGTCCGCTTCCAGGCGGTTTTCCCCTTCTACCTGGTAGAAGATGCGCCCGATGGGCTGGCACTCTTCCCGGATAAGGGGAATCCCCTCGGAAATGTGGCGAATGGCCGCGCGGATGTCTTCCTGTTTGTTTTGGCTGACGCTGAAATCCGTATAGTAGAAAACGTAGTCGATGAAGTCACACCTCTGCCAGAGCATTTGCAGGGTATCGATGGGTATACTGGGGTAAAGGCGCTCTCCCTGTGGCAGGGGTGGGGCTTCGGTGGCGGCCTGTTCCCCGCCCTTTCCCTCCTGTCCGTCCTTCTGGCCGGGCTGGCAGGAGGCCAGAATAAGGGACATTATCAAAATCAGGCTTCCGAACGCTTTAAAGTGGGCCATGGTAGTTTGTGTGGTTTTTGAAAAATTATGGCATGTATCCTTCTGATGCCAAAAATAAAGGAACTCCAGGAAAATGGCTCCTGGCGGCTCGAGTTCGAAGCAAAATGGGTATGGCTACAACTGCCCAGCCCGCCAATACTGGCCCGATGGGCTGGATTGTGGCGAGAAGCCCGACGGCCAAGCAGGCCGGAGCTTCATTTTAAAGTAACAAAGTAGTATTACTTACGGCCGGACCACGATCAGCCGCCGGGTGGTGATCGTCTTGCCGCGGTTGTCCACCAGGCTGTAGAGATAGGTGCCTTTGCGGAGGGCGGAAATATCGATCTTTTCGGTGTAATTGCCGCTAATGAAATAGGATTTCGACCATTCTTCGATGCCCAGGATGTTTAGGATCTTAAGTTTGTATTTCCCGGCAGGCAGGTTGGTGAACTCGAAGCGCACGTTCACTATGGCCGGATTGGGAAAGGCATATACGCCGGGCTTTAGCGCGTCTATGTTCTGCACATTCACCGAGATGTCATTGGCCTTGTACTCTACCCGCAGGACCTGGGTTTCCGCTTCATTGGTGGTTACCACGGCGATGGGTTCTTTGGCCTCATTGCTGTGGAAGTAGTACTGCACTTCCGTATTGGCGCCCAGTGTTTCCAGCCCCAGTGCTTCCTTTGCGATGTCAGTAATGTCCTGCCAGCCGAGAAAGCTGATCTTGGCATCGAGCCGCATATCCTGTACTTCGGTGCGTTTTTCACGCAGCACATCATAGATGCCTCCCGGGATGGTGAGCTTTCCCCATGCATCCACGACATCCGAGCGTTGAATGTTCAGGCGGATGCGCAGAGAATCAGGGGTGATGGGCAGGTTGTCGAGCACGCCGTTCGGCAGGTCATCGGCGGAAAAAGGCAGGGAGAGGTTGGTCTGGGATTCGTTATTGTCCAGGTATCTCAGGGGCGCGCGCTGCAGGATGACCGGCGGCTCGTAACGGGAAACGGCTTCTACGCC
>CAYVVK010000165.1:0-598 GCA_964454855.1 uncultured Phaeodactylibacter sp.
GATGATCAGCATGGTAGAAGCTCCTTCCCAGCTCTCCAGTTTGAAGAGGGCGCCCAGCAGTACGGTGGCTGCACCGAGGCCAATGATCAGGTTTTTAATGTACTTGAACCCTTTTGACTTTAAGAAACTCATCTTTCGTACGCTTTTTAAATTAGGTTAGCTAAAATTTGATTCAATTGTTGTGGGCTCTCAATGGGCACTCAGCCCCGAACCCAACCTCATAATGGAGGTGATACAAAAGGTTACACCCCATGAGGATTTTTTTCCGGATTTTTTTCAAGTGGCCGGGTAGCTTGTAAGCTGCTAACGGCCTGGCCGGGTAAAAATCTGTAAATAAGGGTTTTAGGGCATGTTGCCGGTTATCCGCGCTCCGGGCGGAAAGCATATTCTGATGAAAAAGGGCAGCATGCGGAAAAAGAAAGGTTAGTTGCTGAAAAAACGAGGAAAGATGGATATCGGCGTATTACCGCCGATATCCATCTTACAATATTAGGTGTATTTTTTAGAAGTCGTTGATGGAACGGCCCAGGAAGGTCAGCACGCAACGGAAGCCAAGGTAAGACTTCGTAGTGTCCTGATACTCCCAGTGGCGGGTACC
>CAYVVK010000165.1:608-8718 GCA_964454855.1 uncultured Phaeodactylibacter sp.
AGTGGGCAATATCTTTCCAGGAACCGCCGCGGATCACCTTGCGCTTGTAGGCTTCGGGATCGTCATCTTCGGCATCATAACGAATATCGGGGTTCAGGTCATGAAGGAAAGAGTAGGCGTTTTCGTAGTAAGCCGAAATGGTCCACTCGGAAACGTTGCCAGACATGTTGTACAGGCCGAAATCATTAGGGAAGTAGGCGTCTGCCTTAACTGTGTACAGGCCTCCGTCTTCCGGGTAGTTACCCCGGCCAGGCTTAAAGTTGGCCAGCAAACAACCTTTGGCGTTACGCACGTAATAACCGCCCCAGGGATAAGGCGCCAGGTCGTGGCCGCCCCGTGCGGCGTACTCCCACTCGTGTTCGGTGGGGAGGCGGAAATTTTCCGTATTTACCCCATCACCGCGGGTGAGGGCGTAAGTATCCCAGAGTTTGGTGCGCCAGTAAGTGAAAGCATTGGCCATGTGCCAGTCTACCCCTACCACCGGATAATCGTCAAAGGCCGGATGCCAGAAGTAGTTACGGGTCATGGGCTCGTTATAGGAGTAGGAAAAGTCACGGATCCAGACCAGCGTATCGGGGTAGACGTTTACCTTTTTACGCTGAATGAACGCATTTCGCGGAGAGCGCCCGTGGTCGTGGGCAGCCTTTTTCCAGTCGTACCATTCATATTCGAACACCAGCTTGCTGGCATCCAGTTCTTTCTTGCCGGCGAAGCGGTCATCGCCCTGGTAGTAGAGGTCTTCCAGGGTTTCGTCTTGCCAGTCAATTTCGTATTCCCAGTCGATTCGCTCCTCCCCGTCTTCGGTTTCGGTGTAGTGGTCGAGGTAGGTGTGCGCCAGAGAATCGCGAACCCAGTAGACGAACTGCCGGTATTCGTTGTTGGTGATCTCTGTATCATCCATGTAGAACCCCTGGATAGAGATGGCTTTCTGGCGTTGCACAAAGGTATTGCTCACGTCCTGGTCGGACGGGCCGATGTGCAGAGTACCCGAGGGTACGTAAACCATTCCAAAGGGGTTGATTCCTTTCCAGGCAGGCCGGTCGAGAACGCCAACCAACTGGCCGTTTTCACGCCGGCCGCAAGAAGCTAGTATTAGCACTAGCAAGACTAGTGAGATCTTGAGTAAACTTTTCATGTTAACACCCGAGTTTTCCTTCTGAGATATATTAGTACGGTCTTGAAAGCGAACGTAAATATAGGCCGTTTGCCTATTTTATCAAAAATAAATATCACTTCATTTTTGCGGGCTAAGGGCCAAAAGCTCGAAGGCCGTATTTTACACGCCCTTCAGCCTACCTACAACGTTCGGGGATTGTAGATTATTTTAGGAGGCCGGCCGGTACCTATTCTTTGATTGAGATTATAGTTCAACATAATCTCGTGGGAGCCGTTGCTCACCTGTTTCAGGGTAGAAAGCGTCAGGTCATAAGCATAGGCCAGCGTGATATTTTCGCTGAGCTTGAAACCGGCAATAAGAGCCACGGCATCGATGCTGTCACTGTCGTAACCTCTAAACGATGCCCCTCCGAAAATATTGTCGTTGTACTGAAAAATTGCGGCAAGGTCGGTTTGGGTTTGTGCCAGGTCGGAGCGCAGCAGCAGGCTGGGGTGTACCGAAAGGCTCTGGCCCAGGCTGAAATGGCCGGCGGCGGTGAAGAAAAGCGTGCGTTTGAGCTGCAGGCTGATCAGGTCCAGCTCGGCAACCGGCTCGGTGAGGTGGCGGGCCGCCAGCCCGGCCTCAAAGCGCTCGGAATAATAATAGAGGCCGGCGCCAAAGGTTGTCACATTGGCGGAGGTTTCAGAAATGGGCAGCAGGTCGTCATTATGCAGGATGACCGATGCGTCGGTGTAGTTGCCCTCCGGCGTGCGAATCCTCGACCCGTCGATGGTGCGCTGGGCGATACCGGCACTCAGGCCCAGGGAGAGAATGCCCCGGCGGCCCACCGGCAGCTGATAGTTGTAGGAAAGAGTTCCGGTAGTGCGCCGCTCCAGGCCCAGCTCGTCGTTTTCCAGATTAAGGCCCACACCACTGCTGAAGATATACAAGGGCATATGCACACTGACATTCTGTGTGATGGGGTTGCCGTCCAGCCCGTCCCACTGAGTGCGGTACAGGCCGGTGGCACTCAGGGAATGGTCCAGCCCCGCATAAGCAGGGTTCCAGTTCAGCTTGTTCATCATGAACAGGCTGTATTGTGCCGGTTGCTGGCCAAAAACAAAACTGCAGAAAGCCAGCCCAAAAAGAGTAAAAATTTGCTTCATTTGTCTTTTTTATAAATCGATACGCCCAAGGGCCGGGACGCCGTATTATTCGATCAATCAAATCAACGAATCAACCTGCTTCGGGCGGGCGAGGGGAATCTACCATCAACCCCAATGCCTCCTCTATGGTCTTAACGGGTCGCAGGCAGGCATATTCTTCACAGATATAAATATTTGTGTCGCCATCCGCATCTTTGTCAGCCAGTAGCGGAAAGCGCTCATTGGCAGTTATAGCCGCCATGATCACCATATTGGGCACGAAGGCCGACTGTATGGCCAGGGCTTTTGCTTCCGGGTTCTGGCCCACCACCGCCACTTCGTGGAAGGGATAGGCGCGGTACAGCATGGCGCGCGACCAGCGGGAAAAGCTGGACGGATATTTTTCCACCGCCTCTTTCATTTGTTTCAGCATGCCCATGGCCAGTTCATCATAGTCGCGGCGCCCCAGCAGGATGCTCAGGCGATGCAGGTTGTGCGCCATGGTGGAATTGCCGGAAGGCAGGGCAGAATCGAAGAGGTCCTTGCGCCGCAGCGGTATGTCCTGTTGTTCTTCTGCTGTAAAATAAAACAATTTGCTTTCCGGGTCAAGAAAGTTATCTATTACATGATCGGTAAACTTTCCGGCCTGTTCCAGCCAGTGTTCTTCGAAAGTGATGGAATACAGCTCGATCAGGGCCTCGATGAGGAAGGCATAGTCTTCCAGGAAAGCGTCGTACTGCGCCTGGCCTTCCTTATAAGTATGATAAAGGGCAAGCTCCTCCCCTTCTTTGCGAAAGCGGGAGAGCAGGAATTCGACATTCTTCCGGGCTGTATTGCGATAATCCTGTTTGCCCAGGGCGGCAAAAGCCCGGCAGTAGGCCGTGGCCATCAGGGCGTTCCAGCTGAGCAGCACCTTGTCGTCCAGGCCGGGCCGCACGCGCTGCGCGCGCACTGCGAACAGGCGCATCCGCCCGTCGGCAAGATGAGCGCGCACCTCATCTTCTTCCAGGCCCCTTTCTCTGGCAAAGGTGGCGGCATCCTGCTGCCGGTGCAGTATGTTCACACCCTCCCAGTTGCCGTGTTCGCTCACTCCATAGAAGTCATTGAACAGTTCCGCCTCCTCTCCCAGGATATCCTCGATCTCTTTTTTGCTCCAGACGTAGAATTTGCCTTCTACGCCTTCGGAATCGGCATCCAGGGCGGAGTAGAAGCCTCCTTCCGGGCTGAGCATCTCCCGTTCAACGAAAGACAGGGTTTCCTCGATGGTTTCCTGGTATAATCGGTTGCGGGAAAGGCGGTAGGCATCCGCCAGCAGGCCGGTGAGCAGGGCGTTGTCGTAGAGCATTTTTTCAAAATGGGGCACCAGCCAGCGGCTGTCGGTAGCGTAGCGGGCGAAGCCGCCGCCCAGCTGGTCGTAAATGCCGCCCATGATCATTTTCTCCAGCGACAGATCCAGCTGTTCGCGGGCTCCTTCTTTGCCGGCCAGGTGGTGGTATTCCAACAGGAAACGCAGGCTCATGGTGGCGGGAAATTTGGGCGCACCGCCAAAGCCTCCATTGCGGGAGTCGAACCGGCTATCCAGTTTGTGGTATATGGCATCGGCAAACTCAGTGGTGAAAAGGCCCTCCGTGGGGAGCTTCAGGCTTTCGACATTCACGAAAATGCCGTCCGACTTGCGAATGGCGTTGGTCAGCTCTGTGGCCTGCTCTTCCACATCCTCCCGCTTGTTCTGGTAGGCGTTTGACATGAGCTTCAGCAGCTGCCCCCAGGAAGGGCGGTTGTGCATCTGCTGCGGCGGGTAGTAAGTGCCGGCGAAGTAAGGCCGCCCGTCGGGCAGCAAAAAGCAGTTGAGTGGCCAGCCGCCGGAGCCGTTGATGGCCTGGCAGGCTTCCATATAGATCTGGTCGACATCGGGCCGCTCCTCCCGGTCTACCTTGATGTTGATGAAATGTTCGTTCATGAAGTCCGCCACCTGATGGTCTTCGAAACTCTCGCGCTCCATCACGTGGCACCAGTGGCAAGTGCTGTAGCCGATGCTCACCAGTATGGGCTTGTCTTCCGCTTTGGCGCGCTCGAAAGCCTCGGGCTTCCAGGCGTACCAGTCAACGGGATTGTTGGCATGTTGTAAAAGGTAGGGGCTGGTTTCGTGCTGGAGGTGGTTCATTAAGGTTGTTTTGTATTTCGCTTTCTAAGGAAACCTCATCAGGCGGAGTACTGTTCAAAAGTTTGTAGAAGGATAACCACAGGATGGTATCCTTTCACTACATTCATACACAAAACACCACTATGGCCAAAAAGAAGAAAAAAAGAAAAAAACAGCCACAACAGCCCAAACCGCTGAAGCCGGCCAACTATATCCGCAAAGTGGCCCGCAAGCTTCCTATTGTTCACTGCAAGATAAACGATGACTGGCAGGAAGGAGGGCTGGTGTCCATACTGATCGCCCGCGAACGACTGAACGGCAAGCTGATAGTTGGGGCATACCTGATTGACACCTACTGCCTGGGACTGAAGAACACCTTCTTTCGCTACGGCCTTCTGCCTCCTGAATTCGAAGAGCTGGAACAGATGTACTTCTCTGGTAGTGGGCAAGTAGGCATAGACTGTGACCCCATGCTTGCCCAAAACATCATCTATGGTGGCATTGAATACGCTGAAGACCTGGGTTTCGAGCCCGATAAGGACTTCCACATCACCCAGTATCTGCTGGATGATGTGGAGGAAATCGAGTTTATAGATGTGGAGTTCGGCAAGGATGGTAAGCCCTTCCTCATCACCGGCCCTTATGACGACCTGGAGGTGATCCGGCGTAAGCTGGAGAAAAAGGGGCTGGAGCTGGGCAAAGACGTAGATTATATGATTGGGTTGGAATAGAATTTCTATTGCATGCCTACGGCATGCCCACCAAACCGGAAATCTTTTTTCTACCGATAGAGGACCCCTAACGGGGTTGCCAGCCACCTCCAGGCGTAATCAATCATGCACACACCCTGTAGGGATGGCATATCGGTAGCTCCAGGCGTAAGCAACCTCGCCAAGCATCCCGTAGATATATCGGTAGCCCACAAATGCAACCGCGCCTGCATCCCGTAGGGATGGTATATCGGCTCAGCCCACCTCCTCCAGGTTTTCCAGCATGGTCGGCAGCAGCTCGCTCACCGTGGGGTGGATGTGCACGGCATCGCGGATCACCGTATAGGGCGCTTCGGCGTACATCAGGTCTATAATGGTGTGGATGTATTCATCCGCGCCGGTGCCCAGGAAAGCGGCGCCCAGCACCTTGTCCGTATCCTCTTCGACGAGTATTTTCAGGAAGCCCTGTGTTTCGCCCTTCTCTTTGGCCCGGGCGATGCGCTTCATAGGCCGTTTGGCCAGTTTGTAGGTTATGCCTTTTTCTTTGGCTTCCTGCTCGCTCATGCCCACCCGGGCGATGGGCGGGTCGATATAAGCGGCATAGCAGACATACCTGTCAGATAACTTACGGCTGCCGTCCCCGAAAAGGTGGGAGGCGACGATCTGATAATCGTTGTAGGCCGTGTGGGTAAAGGCGCCTTCGCCGTTGCAATCGCCCATAGCCCAGATGTGGCGGGCGCTGGTTTGCAGGCCGTTATTGACCCTGATATAGCCTCTGTCGTCCGTTTCCACGCCGGCCTTGTCCAGGCCCAGGTCATCGGTATTGGGTACGCGGCCGGCAGCGATGAGCAGGTGGCTGCCCCGTACTATCTTGTCGCCTTCTTCGCAGTCGAGTTCTACTTCTATCTGATCTCCTGCCGGCCTGCCGCTGATGCATTCGGCATTCAGGCGGATGTGGATGCCCTCCTTTTCGAATATTTCGGAAATACCGCTGCAGACATCTTGGTCCTCTCTTTTGAGCAGCCTGTCCGCCATTTCGATGATGGTCACTTCGCTGCCGAAGCGGCGGAACATCTGGCCGAATTCCAGGCCGACATAGCCGCCTCCTACGATGAGCAGGTGCCTGGGTATTTCTTCCAGTTCCAGTATGCTTTGGTTGGTCAGATAGCCCACCTCCTCGAAACCGTCCGGGATGCGGGGCCGGCCGCCGACATTGATGAAGATCTTATCGGCTTCCAGCTCTTCTCCGTTGACTTCCACGGTATGTGGGCCGGTAAATACCGCTTTCCCCCGGTAGGCGGTCAGTTTATCTGTATTTTCCAGAAAACCCTTCAGGCCATCGCGCGATTCCTGTACGATCTCATCTTTGCGTTTTTTGATGGTTTTGAGATCCACCTTTACCTTTCCTTCTACACTTACACCATGGCCACTGCTGTTTTTGGCGGCCCGCGCCCGGCGGGCGCTGGCCACGTAGGCTTTGGTGGGGGTACAGCCGGTATTCACGCAGGTGCCTCCATAATGGCCCTTTTCGATGATGGCCGTTTTGTAACCGTTTTTGATGAGATCGCCGGCAAGGCCTGGCCCGGCCTGCCCGGTTCCGATGATGATGGCGTCGTATCGCATAATGAGGTTTCTGGATTTGGTGGAGAGATATCTTTACTTAAAGGAAGGTGGAAATCCTTCTGATGTTTACCAGGGTGCGTGATTTTCAGGAATGTGCCATTGGGCCGCAGGCCGTCAGGGCGCCGGCCAATAGGACCACATTTGCGGCCACTTTCGTACAACCCCGAGATTTATGATGCCGTTGGTTTCAAAAAATGGCAAAATTTGTATTTTTAAGCCTCTGCAAGGCAGGCAGCCGGGAAAGAACGGAGGTTTACTATTTTTTCGAATGCTTCCGCCATATTTTCATCTAAAGCCTTTCCGGCCAGCTGCATCAGGCCCTCTATACAGCATGATCTGAATTCGGGATACTTCCGGCCGGGCTATTACCGCCCTTCGGGCCTCCCTCTGTTTTTCTTACACCAAATTCTTAAAGAGATGAAAGTACTACCCGTTTTGCTGTACTCCATTTTTCTATGGGCCGTCCCCATTTTTGGGCAGAAAGGCCAGCATCCTGCAGAAACTACACTCCTGGAACTCAACGCTCCCCGTGCCTTATACGATATGTTCCATGTCGGCAGCGGCCAGGCGGGCTATGCCAGCTTCGCCTGGCACCTGCTGGGCAATGAGGAGCAGCAGCTGTACTACGCCAAAATACAAGCAGAAGAAGACCCTGCCAACCTGGCCTTTGCCCGCCGGGAATGGGATGAGGCCCGCAGCCTCTACACCCAAAAGCAAAATAAAAGCAGGCTGAGCCACTACAGGCAGGCACTGGCCATCAACCAATCGGAGGAGAAGGCCGGCATCCGCCTGCAGGCGATATCTGTCCTCATCGAAGATAATGGCCTCTCCCCCTTGCCTGCATTCCAGCCGGCGCTGGCCGAAGCCCTTACCAATGCCCGGCAATTCGAAAAGGCGGCAGAGATACTTGATCCGTTATTGAATTCCGGCCTCCCTTACATTCGGATTGAAGCCCATCAGAAAATGGCCCGCCTGCAACTGATGCGCGGGGAGGAAGAAGCGGCCTACCAACTGGCAGAACAGGCCCTGGCCCTCAATCAGGAGCTGCACTACGAGAATGGCGCCGCTTATTGCCGGTATCTCCTGGGATTGATCAACGCCCGGCAGGGAAAATTCGAAGCGGGTAAAGCACAGGCACTGACCGGAGCCCGCCTGGCACGAAAGATCGGCAACCGCTCTCTGGAGTACAACCTCAACAACATCCTCAGCTGGACTTACTTTTCCACCAATGAAGATTTCGGCCACATCCTGGAACACGAAGAGCGGCAGTTTGAACTGGTAAACCTCCTGGATGACCCGCTGAAAAAAGCCCAGGTATACAACAACTTCGCCTACGACCATACCGTGGCCGGCCGCCTGCCCCTTGACAGCCTGATCGGCCTGCAGAAGTATG
>CAYVVK010000165.1:8728-10975 GCA_964454855.1 uncultured Phaeodactylibacter sp.
AACCTATGCCAAACAGGAAGGCTCTGCCGGCCGCTGGTATACCCTGATGAACCTGGTGTGGCAATACCGGCTTAAAGGCGACTATGAATCAGCCGGCCGTTACGCGGAGCAATCCTTGTCGCAGGCCATGGCCATAGCGGACCGACACGCCGTCATTGAAGCCGCCTTTCAGTACGGAGAGACGCTACTGGCGCAGGGAAACACCAAAGTAGCGGAAGAATTCTACCGGCTCGGCCTGGAATGGCGGGGCGATAGTACCGATCGGGACGCCTATGTTTTTGACGTCTACTACGCCAACTACCTCTGGGCAATCGGCCAGAAAGGGCAGGCTGTCGAGGCGCTGGAAAAGGCCGTCGCCTTTCTGGAAAGCAGTGAGGTATTCTACGAGATGCATGGCCGGGCGCTGCTGGCCCGGTACTACCTGAAAAGCGATCAGCCGGAAAGGGCGCGGCGGCAACTGGAAGTGCTGGCTAACCCCCGCTCCGATTATATTGCTTTCGAATCCAGGGTGATCGCTGCCACCGTCAGGTCCGCCCTGATGGAAGCCGAGGGCCGGCATGAAGAGGCCAAAGCCCTGCGCGCCGCTTATTGGGTACAGGCGGAGCAGATCGGCGCGGGGCAGCTGTCAAGGCTGCTGAGTGAGTGAGCTTCCAGGATATTCAGGGGAGCAGATCCGATGTTGGGGCCGGGGAGGGGTTCGAACTCAGTATTTATGTATTTTAGACAAATAGCTGGTTCCCTGGCTGGTAAAATGTACGCCTGCCTGCCAGATAAATACCACTCATAGCCGCAGATGGGGGTATTGGTGGATCGAAAAGGAACCACTGAGCCGGTTGCTTATATATCAGTTATACTTCCCCTTCCATTCCTCATCGCGGTCCATACCTCCGAAACCAGGGTCCGGGTTCTCGGCCTTGAACCTTTCAAAAGCCGCATCCTCCTCCGCCTGCAATTCCCGGATAATCTCCAGTGACTGCGGGCTGGCGGAGACGTACTCCTTCAGTTCCGGGATCAGATGCATTTCGCCGGCTTCTTCGTCTTCCGGCCAGCAGGAGCTTTCGCCGGCATCGCACCAGGGGCGCTGAAAGCAGCCGGGGCAATAGCCGGAACAGCCGTCGAAGACCCAGCCACCGCCGTCCAGTTCGACGATTTCGCCCAGGCTTTCGTAGAGATAGGCATACACCAGCCGGGCGGGGATACCTTCCCTGAGGCCTATGCCATAACCGGCCTGGCCCAGTGCCGTTTCCAGGCGTTCGAGCTCTGCTTCGATCTCCTGCTCCGGGATCTCCTCCGGTTTTCTGAGCGTCAGCGTTTGCGGAAGTTGCTCCGACAGCTTGGCCCGCACCGGTTTGCCCTGTATCCAGTTCTCAAAACGAATCCAGTCGCTATCCGGGGAAATACCGGGAAAAATGGGCGGGAAGAGGAACCTCCCGGCGATAGCCTCCATAGCTTCCCGGCCGCCGCACTGCCGGTATTGCTTCACAAAATCCAGCAGGTGCCGCAGGCGGCGGTTTTCCAGGTCCAGATCGAGCGGGGTAAAGTCCATTACCTCGCCGATGTCAAGCCCAAGTAGGGCGAACTCCTGCTTCAGAGCGAGGTTTTGCTGATAGGGGGCAAGGTTGAGTGGGAAGGGAACCTCAATGAAATGAGGCGGGCCTGAGGCTTTCTCCAATTATGGCTGAACAAGGTATCCTCCGGACAGTTTCTTTTTCAAAAGAATAAGCAAGCTTTGTGATTAGCTTAAGAATAGCCATTTTAGCCGACAGAAACTGTTGTTAATACCTTACTTCATGCAACTTCTTCACAAACCCTCCACCCTTTTTTCAGGACTGGCCGGTAAATCTTTTCAAAGCAGGGCCCGCTGGAGGCCCGGAACGCTTTTACTTGCCCTCTTTATAGCCGGCAGCCTCTCCCTCTCCGCCCAGGTCCCCTCCAACACCATCGGCGCCAACCCCCTATCGCTGAAATGGGATCAGATCCATACCGACAAGGTGCAGGTGATCTTCCCCCGGGGGCTGGAACCGGCGGGCCAGCGCGTGGCCAATGTGGTGCACTACCTCTGGGATCATAAGGCCGAGTCCATCGGAGAAGACAAGCAGAAAGTGACCATCCTGCTGCAAAACCAGACGGTCATCCCCAACGGCTTCGTCACCGTCGGCCCTTTCCGTTCGGAATTCAATACGATGCCGCCGCAGTTCAACTACACCAGCGAATGGCTGGATGTACTGGCCATACACGAATACCGCC
>CAYVVK010000166.1:0-10948 GCA_964454855.1 uncultured Phaeodactylibacter sp.
GACTGTCAACTGCCCATACGGGCCCGTACCGGGGTTTACTGCCGACTGCACTAGCCTCTCATAACGAAAACCTCATGCGCCATCCGGGTGAAGGAACAAGAAAAGAGGGCGGCGAGTTGTAAAGCCTCTTCCTCGGTTTTGGCTTTGATGACGCCTTCGCAGTCGAAACCAACGTCTTTGCAGTGAATGATTTTGGCCATGATAATCCTGTTTTAAAGTGATTGAAGGACTATTTGCGTATCGCCACTTATTGATTTTCCGGAAATATGAGTTATCGGAGAGCGTTCAAAAATTGCCACTGGCCTATCCCCCCGCCTTACGCGTTTCACCGGGATTTTCACCGAAGGTTTCCGTATAGATCATCGTGAAGTAGGAATGTTGCCGGAACCCGATGTTGAAGTTGTTCTGGTGAGGAGCCAGGCGAGGATCCTCCTGCTTGTAAAGCAGCCGTTGCGTAACTGCATTCGTATCGGAGCCGAAAATAGAGATGTCATACAGCAGCAGCTCCGGCGGCGCCTGCTTTTCGGCCACTTCCAGGTATCGCTTCGGGTGGAAAATACAAAACCCGCTGCCCCAGCTGAAGACCAGCTCTCCTTTGTCATTGTATATGGCTTCCTTATGGACGTTTCCTCCTTTATTTTTGGTAAAGATGTCGTAGCGAACGTATGTTCCGGTTTGAGGATCGAAGCGGTAAACCGCCTGGCTGCATCCGATCCGGAACTCACGTTACAATTAGAGCGCCTCTACATATCTCGAACCACTTCGAATGAAACATATCCCAAACAAGCCTCTCCCGACTTGGTAAAGCCCTGAACTAAAATTTCATAGATCCCCGGACGATCAGGTGCAAAAACAGAAATGGTTTCACTGGCCTTCTGTTGCTCAAGTTGTAAGTTAGGCTGCCAGTAAAGTACAGGCCGGAAATCGGGGTAATGGCTTTTTTCCAGATGTAATACCTGCTCAAATGCTTGGGAGATGGTAAAGGTTTTGAATGTTGTAAATGCGGCCTGTTTTCCCCATTGGTAGCCTGCGAAATTATCGGTTTTGCTGATGATAGAGATAATGCCCCCAATAGTATAATCCCCGAGAATATAGTCTGAATGATAAATTTCAATGGCTTCTATCTTAGCAGGATCAATTTTTAACAGCTCCTCGATGTTGAATACAGGAATATTATCAAGCAGGATCAGCGGCGAATCAGACCATTTTTGTTGTTCCGTATTGAAAACACTGAGCTGTTCTTTTCCCTCTTTTTTTTGGAGATTGATGCCGCTCGTGATTTCTTTAAAAACCTCAGACATCGTTGAGGCTTTAATAAAGTCTCTTAAGAGAATGCGGCGGCCAGGCGCCAGAATATTGGTAGATGCAATACGCAGTTGATGGGTTTGAAAGACGGCTTGGATTTTATTTTTTGGATAGATGCGATTTAACTGTTGATGGAGGTTTAAAGATTCCAGGAGGCGGTGAAGGGAAGAATCAAATTGTAGCGGTACAGTGGTAATTGCAGGGAGGTTGGAATCAAAATCATTTCGAATCAACACTTTATTCTTTTCGTTAGGCGTACCTATAAATAAGTCTTTTTGATGTAGCATGTGTTGTAAACAAATGGTAAAAGCCCCATCCTCATCGGTGGTGCCCATATAAAGCATAGGCGCTTTTTGAAGAGCAGCCACCAAAGTTGATGCGCCGGCAACATTTTCTTTCTTGTCGTTTTGTATCAAACCACTAATGGTAAGCCCTCTTGTTTCCGGGAGCCATTGCAAATGCCTGCTATCCAGGGTAAGTGCATTGTTTTGTCTTTGCGAATTTGATGAATCATTGGATGGGCTATCCGCAGGATAGAATTGTCTGCAAAACGGATCTTTCTGACAAGAAGCCAGCAACCATTGATTTTGAAGCATCACTTGCTGAGCCGGCTGATTGCCCAAACCTTTCAGGCGAACGGTAGTAGAGAGCTCTGCGGTAAGTGGCTGTAAACTATTTATATGAAAATTGATCAGTTGTCGGGGCCGGTACTTTTCCTTATCTAATGATATTTGAAGTAGGTTTTCAGCGGCATGGCTGACATATTGTTGTTCCGGAGCTTCGTCTTTACTTTTACCAGCCTTAGTTTCCTTTACTTTTATACTTCCCTTTTTAATAGAAGGGTTTACAATTATAATTTGTTGATAGTGAAAGGATGATGATGAAAAGTTGCGCATATAACGCGTGTAGGCTTTCAAAAAATAATATTTACCCGGTACCTCTTCGGGAATACGAATGGAGCCTGCTGCTTTATTGTTATTCAGTAAATACTTTTCCTGTACAATGGCTTTTTGGGTTTCATCAAATATTTCTACGTAAAGTACCTTACTCATCTCCAGTTCCAGTTGGCCATTTAAAAAGCACCAGGCTTTGAACCAGATGGTTTCTCCGGCCAGACATACATTCCGGTCCAGGTGTAAGGCCACCTGCTCCTGTGGAAGCGGTAGTTCTTCACAAGGCGGTTGGGCCCGTGGTTGAATGGGGCTGAAGAAAAAGGTGCAATACAGTAAAGATACTATTAACCGTTTCATGTGACGTTGGGCAGTTGTATTGTTCAAATCAATGGATAAATGCTCAGTCCTCCCAAAACTCCGGCCTCACAATAGTGCCGCCCAGCTCCCTGCAATCAAAGCATTCCTCATTGGCCAAAGCCCGGCCCCCCGCTTCATCCTCATACACATAGATCGGCCAGACTGCCGGGGGTTGCAACCCAATAAAAGCATAGCCCATATAATCTGGCTCGCAGTAAGAAAATGGAAGGCCTAATTCTTCGGGGTGGCCGACAAAGGCCCTTTCTTCGGTTTGTCCGGCAACCATAAAAAAGCCCAAAACCGTTTCGTCAGGATCATCGACATTGAAGAGATTCCCACGGATTTGAAAAGGTTGCGTATTGTAAAGGGTTTCCTGGCTCTCGATCAGGCGCTGCAGGTTATTCCAGAAAGTGTAGGCCTCTTCGTTGACCGTAAATTGTTTGGCCAGTAAACTGTATCGGATGGAGGCCTCGCGCCCGTCCGCTCTTACAAAATGCAGGGGCAGCCGTTCTACTTTAGGTTGGGTAAGCACAGCCGTATTGAATGTAAATATTTCATTGATTGGATCCGTTCGCCAGCAAGTCATGAACTCTTCAGGCTTGGGATAGGGCTCGGCCGTACCTCTAGCATACAGATAGTCTATGGTAAGGGCAGAACGATATTTATAAGTGGCTTCCAGTAACCACACTAAATAATTCCCCCCATTTTCCGCCAGCTCGGTAGTGACATAAAACTGATATCCGGGAACGCCAGGCTCTTCAATGCTGAAATAACGGTATTCCAGGCCTGCCTCTACCGTATCGATGGGTATGGAGGATGGCATTTTCTGGTACGGCGATTCATATTCCGTTCCATCCTGGAGTTGAATATTGATCTTATAACTTTTGCCGGCTGTACCTTGAATTCCGTTTTCTGAAGTAGTATAGTGGCCCGGTTCGTTTTCGGTTAACGTTTCCTGATCACCGCCTTCCTCTATTATTTTTACGACAGCATTCTCTACCGGCTGCTGATCACTGGAATATATCCCCGAAGAGAAGGACAACTTAATCGTATAAGGGCCCGGCATATCGGTAATCGCACCGTCAACGGCCAGTACCCGATCGAATTCGTCCAGTTCGGGGCGAAAGGGTTCCTCACAAGCCGGCAAGCCTGACAATAACAACACCACAAAGTGCAGCCAGTATATATGGAGTTTCATGGCAGCTTTAGTCGTCATAATTTCCAAATTTGAATTGGTAACTGATGGAGAAGATCGGCCTGGCAAAGATCGAAATCCTGTATCCCGTTACATTATTGTTGCCAAATTGAAAATATTCATTATACACATTATCCCGGCCCAGAAGGTTATAAATAGAAAATACCCAGGCGCCATGTAATGGTTTTTCCTTTTTAAGGTTGCCTTCGATCCTGGCAGATAGATCAATTCTGAAATAATCAGGAATTCTGTACTTGTTTCGCTCGCTAAAATTAATGATCTGGAAGCCTCCTTGACTGTAAATATTGGTCGGATAGGTAGTTGGCCTGCCGGATTGATAGACCGCGTTGGCGGACAGGCTAAACCTGCGGCTAAATTTGTAGTTGGCCACTACATTAGCGACATGTGGCCGGTCGAAATTACTGGGGTAAGGGTTTCCAAAATTAATGGAGCTTGCCTCCTCTGCCCCCTTTACTAAAACATAAGACCTGGAATAGGTGTAATTGATCCAGCCATTAAACCGCCCGGCAGGTTTTTTAAACATCAGTTCTATCCCCCAGGCATTTAAATCGCCCTGAAGGATGTCCCTTTCCGGAAATTCATTGATGAGCAAATTGGCTCCATCCCGAAATTCCACCAATCGGTTCACTTGCTTCGTATAAAATTCTGTGGACCAATTGTATTTTCCGTAGGCGAAGTCGCCATATACCCCAAAGGAAGCTTGCTGGCCAGCCATGGGGTCGATATTGTAATCGGTTAATTTCCATCTGTCCGTAGGGGCCAGGGCGATGGTGTTGGACAGTAAAAAGAGGTATTGGTGTAAGGTATTATAGGATGCTTTTATGGAGAGGCCTGATGAAATGGAATACCTTAAGGCAAGCCTGTAGTCAATATTGTGATGTGTGGTGATATGGTCCCCTCTCTGAAATTGTAGTGTATCCGTTATGGTTTCTTCTGAAATGGGTTGGCCGTCCTGATATTGGAAGACTTTTTGTGGCCCAAGGTAATTATACTGATTGTAGCGGAGCCCTCCGGTCAGCGTGATCCTATCAGAAAGTTTCCATTCTTCACTTAAATAGAGGCCTGTTTCAAGCCCCTTTTCCACCTCAAAGGTAATAGGCTGAATTAAACTTCTTTCATCAGAAGGCAAAAAGGTTCCTCTGTCATTATTGTATAAAATGGTATTGCCACCAAATTCCAGATGATGCCTGTCATTGATCCGCCAGGCCCAGTCCATGCGTGCCTCCTGATGTAATAATTCGCTATTTTGCCTGTAAGCCTCAAATGGGATCTCCGTTTCTTCTACCCCCAGTTGCGTTCGGCTATTGATCACAGCCAGGTTCATGTTTATTTTTCCATTAAAGAAATGGCTCCACGATAAAGATCCGCCCAGGTTATTGTTGTCAAAATTGGTGTTGCCCGCGAAATTGATGTCATCAAAACTATAATAGCCAAACGCTTGTATCCTGCTCTTGGGCGATAACTGCTGAGAGCACTTAATGATGCCATCTGCAAAGTTGGCCCTGGTTCTGTTAAAGTCGTCATTTTGAATTCGCTTCAGGATCCAATTGGAATAGGTAGACCGCAGCGCGATCATGACAGAACCCTTCTCTTTTTGGACGGGCCCCTCAAATAAAATATTCCCGGCAACCGGGCTTATACCGCCCCGGACTTTATATTCCTTCTTGTCGCCTTCCAGGGCGGTGATATCAAAAATAGAAGCAAGCCTGCCTCCGAACTTTGCAGGAATATTACTCTTTGATAGAGAAAATTCACTGATCGCCTCTGAGTTGAAAGCCGAGAAAAAACCAAACAAATGCGAGGTGTTATAAATGGGGACCTTATCGATGTAGAATAGATTTTGATCCGCGGGGCTTCCCCTGACGTTGAACCCTGCCGTTCCTTCTCCAACCGACTGCACCCCGGCCAATAAGCTGGCTACCTTCAAAATGTCTTTTTCGCCTAATACTAAAGGAATTTCTTCCACACTTTTGACCGTCAATCGCTCAAAACCCATTTTGGTACTCTGCACACGGTCATATTTGCCGGAGGTAACAGTTACCTCATCCAGTAAAGTGGTTTTACTTTCAAGCACGAAATCATGGCTGCCGTCTGACAGTAAATTAATTTTGAATTGTTCCTCTATGTGGTTGAGATGGCTTATGATCAGTGTGTAGACGCCTTTTTTCAAGGATAATGTATAAAAGCCATTTTCATCGGTAGCCACACCGGCGCCCAACTCCTCAATTAGGATAGTGGCTCCGGGCAATGGAAGTTCATCCGTCAAACTACTCACTACGCCATCAAGGGTAACGATCGATTTTCCAGCTCCCTTTCTTGGATCACCTATAACAATGACTTTCGCAAAATGCTGGTTGGCCGTTGATACAAAATCCTTATTTTGAGCCAGGCTTGTATCTTTATTGTTGTTCGTTACGGCCACTTCGGGGTAAATGTCTTTCGATAGCTGGGTGGCTATTGTTATCTCTTTGCTTATAAAAATGTGGCCCAGTTGATCATAGGCAATTTTGCAATGGGGTAGTTGTGTTTGTAAAAATTCCAGTAAAGGGACTTCAGAGGACAATTGTGGTGCCGGAAAGTTCCTGATATCTGCCTCCTTGTAGAAAAATCGAACGGAGTAAGCCTGTTCTATTTTGTTTACGAAAGCCGGCCAGTCAAGGCCATTGTAAGACCTATCTACCACCAAATCCATTTGTTGACAAAAACCGGAAGACCAGATAAAGCAAAAAATAATGAGGAGGTATTTAGATCTGGCCATGACAAAATTTGAGTAGTTCGTAAAGCTGGATACCAGTTATTTTTCTCCATTTCAGGGAATGGTTCTTCATGTATTTTTTAATCTGTGATTTGTGATCAGGAAAGCAGGCCAAAAAGTCTTTTCTTTTGGTGATCCTATAGTGTTTGTCATCCTCAATAAGGTAAAACACATCTTTTAGGCTGCTAAATCCTCCAAATGGCCTACGGTTAGTAAGGGAAGTAAATACTTTTTTTTGAAGGCGAAAAAAAGATAGTTTTTCTTCAAAAATCTTTTCGAGATAGCCTCTGTCTTCTTTTTCTGGTAAAATCAGACTCTGATTGACAAACAAATGTTCCTCAATATGAAATGAATCTATCAGTAGATCAGATAACACCACTTTCTGATTGGTACCATTTGGCCGTTCATGTTTTATAATGAGTTGATGACTGAATAGATTGTATTTGAGCTTGTTGGCCAGAAAGGAACTTCCATTAATATACACCACACCAGGTTTCCATTCTTCCGTTCGAAAATAAGGGTGTCCTTCAGCCTTGGGATGGCTTGGAAGATATGGCCTGCCATTGATTAAAAGGTTGTCGGGCCCATTTTGCAACTCAACACAATTAATGAAATTGGCTAAAGAAGTGCTTTGTCCCAGCGTATCAGCAAAAGGGAATACCGCGAGTACGAATAGAAATACGGGATGATTCATTGGGTAAAGGTAAAAAAAAACAAGGTCATTACATCTTATACTCCCCTCGGGCATCAGAAGTGATTCCTGCCTGCCAGCGAGCTGCTGGCGAGCGGGCAGGTTTGCCTCTTTCTTTGAATCTATGGACGCCGAATTGGCAGAGATGGAAGCCACGGGGAGGAAGTACGGCTCTCTAAGGGTGATCAGGAAATTGCTGATGCCGGGCGGTGCTGTTGGCGCTCTCTAGCCTGGAACTTTGATTTATAGGCTTCGAAGACAAGCCCGGCCTTTTCTCACCTGATAAGCAAAACATCACCAGAATACACCTCCACCGCGCCATTGATAAACTCCACTTCGAGGAAAAAAACAAAAACACCGGAGTCGAGCATTGCTCCGTTATGGGTGCCATCCCAGCCGGCTGATTCATCGACGGTTGGGAAATCATTTCTTTCGTAAACCAGATCACCCCAGCGATTGAATATTTTCAGGACATGGATCTTCTCCACCTTATCGGTCACGAAGGGGCGGAAAATGGAATTTTGAACATGGCTGCTTTGGGGGGCAAAGGCATTGGGGATGTAAACCGGGAATCGGGTACTTACAAAGACCTGAATGGTATCGGAAACAAAACACCCCATGGTGTCCTCCACAGTAACGATGAGCTCGGTTTCCGAAAGAGGGGATACATACTGCTCCGTGATGGCCCCCGAGGGGGCATCGGCCAGGACATGCTGAGGCCACCAGGCTACGCTTGAAATGGCGGTATCACTGATAGAAGGCAGCGCACTTGCCAGTACGGTGTCTCCATATACGATGGTGTTGTTTTCGGCAGCTACTCCCAGATCCACAAAAAGCTGATCCGGTTGCGTAATAATGATCGAATCGGTTTGCGCGGTGCAATGGTTCTCATCCGTCACCGTAAGGAGGTAGGCACCGATGGATAGGCCCCCGGGAGCAGCCAGGCCGTCCAGGGAATCCGCGTTCCAGTCGTAATCCATATTGCCCGTGCCGTTATTTACCGTAATCTGAATATTGCCGTCATTGCTCTCAAAACACTGCAGATCATTGGCAACAACCTCCAGAGAAAGCGCATCTTCCGGATGGTTTTCGATGCAGATATCAAAATACCCCTCTGCTCCCGTAGCGTCTGAAACCGCAATAAAGTAAGTGGCGCCGGCCTCTACTCCCATTCGAATGGACAATTCCCCACCGGAACCCGTGTCGCAGGCCAACGGCAAAGAAGCACTGCTGCCGGGACATTCCCCCTGAAAAACCGCCATTTGGGGTTGCGGCAGCTCTTCACTCTCAATGGATATTTTAATGCAATCCCCGTCTGTTTCAGGAGTGAAAGTGTACCAGACGGTGGCGTATGGGAAGTCGAAACACCCTCCCTCAGCCGTGGGGCCGGGATTGGCGGTTGCACTACATCCCCGGCTGCAGATGGTATCCCGCCTGACATCCAGGGATATGGCGCCATAGGTATTGTCGGGATCGCAAAAATCATTAACGCCGCAACCCACTATTTTGGCGATAATAACATCCTCTCTCCCATTAAAGGAGTCGTCATACGGGCTGCCAACCATGGGAAAATCACCGGAATAGGTTCCTCCGGCAATAAAAACACTTCCGGCACCATCAATGGCCAGGCCTAATGCCCAGTCGTTGTCGGCCCCGCCCAGGTAGGTCGATTCCAGTAATTCCGAAAGGCCAAAAGAAAAGCGCGAGAGAAAAATATCCCGCTCTCCATTGTGCGTATCGTCATAGGCATTTGCCGTGGCCGGAAAATCGGTGGAA
The DNA here is from genome assembly GCA_964454855.1 of uncultured Phaeodactylibacter sp. Taxonomy (GTDB): domain Bacteria; phylum Bacteroidota; class Bacteroidia; order Chitinophagales; family Saprospiraceae; genus CAYVVK01. The sequence continues at coordinate 8,994 of CAYVVK010000166.1, forward strand.
AAGCTGATACCCGTTATGAAAATATTTTCCGCCCGCTCAATCACCAGCCCATAACAATTATCATCACTCCCTCCGCCGATAAAAGTGGAGGCCAGAATAGCGGATAAGCCATTATCCAGTTTGGTAATAATGGCATCGTGGTTTTCATTAAAAACCTCGTCATAAACTCCCGGAGTGGAGGGGTATTCGGAAGAACCGGTATACCCGGCTATAAATACATTTTGCGCCGAATCCAGCGCTATGGCATGGCTCTCTTCAAAATTACTCCCCCCTATAAAAGTGGCCGAAGCGAGGATGGAGAGCTTGTTATTGAACTTCGCCACAAAAATATCCCCCGAACCATTGTGGGTGGAATCATAGGGCATTCCGGCAGTAGGGAAATCATCGGAGTAAGTAAAGCCCGAGATAAAGACATTCCCGGCATTATCGGTAATGATGGCGTCGGCTCCCTCATCCGTGCTTCCGCCAATATAGGTGGACGCCAGCAGCATGGAGAGCCCGTTGTTGAGTTTGGAAACAAATACATCTTCAAACCCGCCGTTAAACGTATCATCAAACCCGCCGTTGGCAGGATAATCAGCCGATTCTGTTCTTCCGCATACAAAGACATTGCCTGTCTGGTCAAGGGCCAGGCCATAGCCGTAGTCATCATCACTGCCGCCGATGAAAGTTGAGGCGATGATCGAAGAAAGGCCGTTGTCCAGTTTGCACACAAACACATCATTGCTGCCTCCGTTATAGGTATTGTCGTAAGAGGCGCCTGCCATCGGGAAATTGGCGGAGCCGGTGGCGCCTGAAATAACCACCTCTCCGGTTGATTCGACAATGATGGAAAGGCCATTATCCCAGCTGCTGCCGCCTAAAAAAGTGGAAACCAGCAAGGTGGAAAGATCGTTGTCGAATTTGGATACAAAAGCATCTTTTACACCATTAAAAGCTTCGCTGTAACTTCCGGCAGTGGTGGGAAAGTTGTCCGACCAGGAGTAGCCCGTTATAAATACATTACCACTTTCATCCACGGCGATGGCATTGCCCCAGTCGTTGCCTCCATCTCCCATGAAGGTGGACGCCAGAAAGGGGTCGATGATCAGTTCGTAATCCGGGTCATAATCCTCCACCCGGAAGGAGTAGGTGTTTTTATTGATCTGGTATTCTGCTTTCGCAAAATGTTTCCTGTTGCCTATCCATTGGTAAGCGACAGGGGCGGAATAGGCTATTTTCCCGGCGGGTGTATGCACGATCAAATTGCCATCGGGGGATACCTCCAACTGCCCGGCGCCATCTAAGACTATTTGTATGGATTGGGGGGCAATGCCTGGTTTTACGTAAAACAGCTTTTCCACATTGCGGTTATAAGCATGGAGTTTAAGCTCCACCCCTTCCCATACCTCTCCCAGGTTCAGCACCTCATAAGAAGGCACATTCGCCTTCCAGGAAGAGCGGTCGTTGCCAAGAAAATAGTTGAAAACCGAAGGGCTCTTTTTCTCGCCGAAGGGGATGTCTTGAATGCGTTGATCTGTTTTCCCGACAAACCTTTCTTTTAACACATAGCCGGATGTACTGTCCACCGGCAAGGCGTAGAGGATATCCTTCGCCTTGTTGACAAAAACATTCCCGGTGAAGGTATGGGCGACAAAAAGGATGTCCCCCTCCCACTGCCCTGCATTTTTCACCCAGGGAACCCTCGTGTCCGTAATTTTGGATCCCAGGCCTTGCCCCATTGGCTTTTCAGGCCCGGTACCGGCTGACAAAGCAGCTATTCCCGGAAGGCAAGCAAGTGAAATGATATAGGGAAGTAAGATTTTAATCATTGTTAAATATAGTGTGCATTAAATTGTGTGATATTGCCTGCGCTCGCCTCCCGGCCTCCTAAAGGAGGTGCACCCACCCGCCTATACAGGGCTGATTGGAGTTTGCGGGAGGGGGTCCTCCTCTTTAGGGAGTTAGAGGGCTGC